>DATECC010000025.1:0-3762 GCA_036516635.1 Minisyncoccota bacterium
ATTTGAATTTTTGTTCAAATATGCCGCCGATAATTTTCAATCCGTCACCGGCGGCCGGATTAATTTTGGCCTGAAACTCATGAATTCCCTTGGCCGGCAGAAATTGATCCGGGCCGTAAGCGATGGCCACTTCGCCAGTCAGCGCCGGCGGCGCGCCGGCCGGTTTTTTACTTAATTCGGCCAGCGCCCGCAAGAGCAGGGTTTTCTTCACGACTTCATAACTGACATTATTTTTCTTTAGCGACCGGCGCAAAGCCGTCGCCGCTGCGACCTGCAAACCGTGAAAGTTGACGAAGACCAACGAGCCAGCTTGGTCAATTTTTGATTTTACCGATTGGATAATTTCTACTTTTTTTTGTTTGGTGATAGGCATAGTTCACAAAGCTAAATAAAAACGGCCAACTTAAGCCGCTTCGGCCTCATTAGGACTTAGTTGGTTGCCTAATTTCTACGGCTTATTGTTTCCAGCTTAACTCACCTGGAAAAAAAGTCAATCAAATAGACACCCAGGAGGCCGGCGGCGATCAGGACCAAAAAACCGGCGGCCATTTTCCAGAAAGTTCGATCAAAATAACTTTGCCACATAATTATTATTTTTTAAGCGCCTGTAATTGCGCCGAAAGGCGTTCCAGAGTCTTGGTCAATTCCGCCAGCGACGGTGTTTCCAGAGCCACCTGGCCGTCGGGGAAAAACAATGTCAATAATTGGCCGGGGGCCGGCGCAAAACTAAGCTGGGTCGCCGGCACATTCAAACTGCGATTGGCGGACACAATCGTGTCAGCGGGGAAAATAAAATTAGCTGGTCCCTGATTCAAACGCCAGCCGCCGAGGTTGAGTTCATAGGCCGAGCGATTGGCAAGAACAACGCGATCGGCGGCCGCGGCGCCAAAGGTGATTAACGGTGGAGTGACGAGGACGGTGGTTCGGCTGACGGCCGTTTCTTCGGCCGCGCCGGCGGCGTTGAGGATGACATTATACTCGCCGGGAAATTGGTAACTGTGCGTGACCGTCTGTTTATTTTGCGTCCAAGCGCCGTCGCCAAAGGACCAATCATAGCGAATAGTTGTTGGAATTGATCCGTCCGGTACGGCGCGAAAAATAACCGGCTGATGAATACTCGCCAGCCGCGGCCGGCCGGCGCTGACCTGAAACGGTTCGCGCGCCGCGGCTTGGCTGAGCGGCGCCGGCGCGGCATGAGCCGAAAGAGTTCCGCCGCCGGCGGCTGGATTGGTCGTAATTGCCGGCGCTGGATCGGTACTGGTCGCCGAGCGATTGTTGTTATCAATGTCCGGCCCGCCGGCGCCGACGATAATGGCTTGGGTTGCCGACCAACTGTCACCGCTGGTCCGGCCGGTCAGAGTCATGGTTAAAGTGTGCTCACCGGCCGTCTGGTCGCGATAATAAAACGAACGGTTGGCCCAATTGCTGTTCCAGGTCACTTTCGCGACTGGTTGCCAGTCGCCGGCGTTGGATGAAAATTCGCCGGTGGCCGAGGAAGAGATAAAAAATAAATCGGCGGTTTCGCCGGGCGCCTCACCGCTGGAAACGGTTAATTTGGCGGATACGGCGGCCACGGCAATTGTCTGCGGCTCGGTGGTAAAAACCAGACCGGTAATGGCCAGAGTAGAAGAAATATAAAATGCAAAGTTAAAAACTAAAAATAACAAGATGAAGTTAAAAGTATTTTTAATTTTGAGTGGAATGTTTTGCATTTTTCGTTTTAAGTTTTGCACTTTTTAATAGCTTAATTCGTCAACCAATCGGCCTTGGGCGTCATAAAGCGAAATGACTTCCCGATCCTTCGCCCATAATTCCCAACTGCGATTCAAATAAAGCCGCCAATCTTTGGTGTAAAAATCAGCGTCGGCGCCGTGCCAGGCGACGCAACGCTCATAACTGAAATGGTCTTCCAGATAGGCGCGGCAAGCCGACGGCAGAGTGTTGGGGCGATCATCAAGATAAGCCCCGTCGCTCCGGCGTTCAAATTCCGGCGCGTGGCAGACGGATAAACGGCGGACATAATCATAGCACTCGTTGGTCAGGCGATCGACGTTCGGTTCGTCGCGCGGCGCCGGGCAGGCGCGCGGCAGGGCCGGCGCCAGCCGGAAGCCCGCCACGCTTTCAGCCAGATAACCGACGCATTTATTGACCAAAAAACTGACGCGCGCTGGCCAATGATTGCTTGCTGGCGGCCCGCCGGTGATGATCGTCGCCCGGCCGTCCGGCGTCAATAACACCGGCGCCGGCACTTGATTGGCCGTACCGCGCAAAAAAAGTTTGACCGCGGACGGAAGCAAAACGACATCGGCGCGACTGCGGCGGGCAGGATTATTCACTAATTGCCAACCGGTAATATTAAGCGGCGCGAGTAAATCTCTGGTGGCGAACAATTCAATATACTCGCGGTTGGATTGGGTTTCCGAACGCGCGCTGCCGGCGCGGATTTTAACCTGGCCGGAAAAAACCGAGCGGGACGGATCAAACGGTTTCGGCGCGGCGGTATTGTTTGATGAATCCGGCGCGGTTGACCTTGAGCCGCGCGAAGCGGGCGAGTAAATTTCGCCGCTGCCCAGCGGCGCCGGCGGCTCAATAAACGGTCCGGCGGTGGCCGACGGCCGCAAGGCGCCGCCGGTTGCCAGCCACAGCACCCACAAAGCCGCGATGACCGCGAGCACCCACAACAAATCGCCGGTGGCCGTGCCTCGATTCCAATTCATAGCCGAAATTATAGCAAACAAAAAAATCAGACACTACTTTCACACAATTCGCATATTTAGGATTGGAATGATGAGGATTCGTTGATAAAAAAGTCAATAAAAATTAAAAAACTTCGTTCAGCGTTTGATATTGCCGGTCAATTCATAGATCGGTGTGATAATGGATAGAGCCAGACCGGCGACGACAAGACCGATGAACAAAAGCAGTAGCGGTTCCAGCGCCGTGGCCAGCGACTTGGCGGCGCTGTCCACTTCGTCTTCGTAAAAATCCGCCAGATAGAAAAAAGTGTCTTCAAACTTGCCGGAAACTTCGCCGACCCGCGCCAGACGGGTGAACAGCAAAGGAAAAAATTTCGGAAACTGTTCCAGACTGGCGGATAGTTTCAACCCGCGGCCGATGTCGCTGGCCGCGCGGCGGAGTGCGCGGCGATAATAAAAATTACCGAGCGTTCGTTCGGCAATGAGAAAAGTTTCGTCAATGCTGACGCCGCTTTTCAGCAATAAACTTAAAGTGCCGGCTAGCCGCGCCAGATTTAAATTCGTCGCCAGCCGGCCGAACACCGGCAGGCGCAAAATCAGCCAGTGGGTCACCGGCGCGGCGAATCTCTGCCGCGCCAGCCACCAGAGAAAAATGACGCCGATCGCGAGCGCGAGACCGAAGATCAAACCGTATTGATCCAAGAAATCGGCGCCGCGAATCAGCACGCGGGTGGTCCACGGGAGGTCAATTTGCAACCCCTTAAACAGCGGGGTGATTTTCGGCAGGATGAAAAAAGCGATGCCCAAACCCAGCAGAACGGCGGCGACCAAAACAATAATCGGATAAACCATCGCGCCTTTGACTTTGGCCAGCAACGTGCGCTCTTTTTCCAGTGCGCGCGAGAGATTCACCAAATTGGTCGCCAGATTGCCGGACCGTTCGCCGGCGTACACGGCGCTGGTAAAAACGCCAGAAAAAATCTTCGGGTGGGCGGCCAGGGCGGCGGAAAAAGTGGTGCCCGATTCCACAGCTTGGGCCACCCGTTTCAGAACGGTTTTCAAGACG
>DATECC010000026.1:0-4316 GCA_036516635.1 Minisyncoccota bacterium
GCCAGCCTCTGGCGCGCTTAGCGTGGCGAAGCTTAGGGAAGAAACTAGCCCCGGAACTATTAGACTTGCTCAAAGACGAAGTGAATGTTAAAACGATTGTTGATAATCCGGCCTTGGCGGAGGAAATTGAATTAGATCTGACCATTACCCCTGAACTGAAATTGGAAGGGCAAGTCCGAGACCTGGTGCGACAGATTCAAGACTTGCGTAAACAATCGGGCCTGCAACCCGGGCAATTGGCGGTGCTGAAAGTTTCCGCCAAGCATAAGGACCGCGAGGTGATTGAGCGGCAAGTTGAAAAGTTGAAACAAGCGGCCAGTTTAAGCAGAATTGAATTTCTGCCTCGTCGGCAGGCAGGGAGCGACGCGACCGATGTCCCATTGGCTTTATCACACTGACGGTTTGATTTTGGCCGACTGGCCGAGCGGCGATACCGGCCGGCGGTTTGATATTTTTACCGATCGTCTCGGTTTGATTGCGGCTCAAGCAATCGGCGTCCGCGAAATCAAATCCAAACTGCGCTATCATCTGCAAATTCTGGCCGCCGTGCAAATTTCTCTGGTCCGCGGCCGCGGCGGCTGGCGGATTGTTTACGCCGACACCAGTCCGTTCTCTTTGACGCGCGCCAAATTTAATTTGGCCAAATTGGCCGCCGCGGCGCGCTGTTTAAAACTGCTCGGTCGCGTAGTGCCGGCCGCCGGCCGCCGCCCTCGCGTCTGGCGGGAAATTTCCGGCGCCTATCAATTTTTAGCGCGCGCCGGGCTAACGGAAGCCGAACTGGCCGATTTTGAATTGCTAACCATTTGGCGGATTCTCACCGCTCTCGGCTACGGTCAAGTCTTGCCGACCCTCGTTCCTTTTGCGGCCGCGCCATGGTCCAAAAAATTAATCATCGCCTTCGGTTTGGAACGTCAAGCCGCCCTGCTCATTGTTGAACAAGCCCTCTATCACAGCCATTTATAATGTATTATACTGAAACGGTATGGGGAACAATGAAGCGGATAAACTTGAGCGATTGAAGCGCCGGCTCTATACGCCTCAGGAAAATCTGACCAGTGTCCGCCGCGGCGAATTTTCGCCGCGCGAAACGGCGTCGACCGCGGCTTGGTCGGCGCCGGCGGCGACAATTCCGCCTCGGAAAAAATTCTGGTCGCCGCTGGTGATTGTTTTTTTTATCGCTCTGATTTTTTTTCTGGGCGCGGCCGGGGCGGCGGTCTATGTATTGTACCGCGGCAATAATGTCGTTTCACCGGCTAATGTGGAATTGACCGTGACTGGCCCGGACACCGTCAAAGCCGGCGAGATTCTCACTTTACAAGTACTCATCACTAATCACAATCGTCTCGCGCTGGAGGCGGTTGATTTGCTCGCCGAATATCCGGCGGGCACTCGCGCGCCGGCTGATTTCAACACGCCACTGACGCGCCAGCGCTGGTCGCTCGGTACCATCGGCGCCGGCGGTCTGGCCACGCAAACGATCAAAGCTGTGGTCTTTGGCGAAAAGGCGGTGGAACGGGAAATCCGTCTGAAGCTGGAATTTCGCTTGGCTGATTCCAACGCCATTTTTGATCGGCTGGGAATTTATCGTTACCGCGTCAGCGATTCGCCGCTCGCCCTGGCGGCGGATTGGCCGACCGAAGTCAACGCCGGCCAGGTTTTGACTTTGACTTTAGACCTGACAAATGAAGCGGCGGCGACTCTGGAAAATCTGGCCGTCAAGGGCGATCTGCCGCCGGGTTTTATTTTCCAATCCTCGGCGCCGCCCGCTCTCAACGGCAATTTTTGGCGTCTCGGCGATCTGGCGCCCGGCGCCCGGCGCCGTTTGGCGCTGACCGGCGTGGTTGACGGCCAAGATGAAGAGGCGAAGTCTTTCCGTTTCTCCGTCGGTTCGGCCCTAAACACCGGTGTCACCGGTGAGATTGATTTGGTTTACGGCGAACTTTTTAGGACAATAACCATCAAACGACCGGCGATCAGTTTGGCTCTGGTTTTGAACGGCGCGCCGGCGGCCGGCGAGCAGGCGATCACTAGCGGCGAATTATTACGCGCGGATATTACCTGGGCCAATAATTTGCCGACTGAAGTTTCCGACGGCCGGATTGAGGTGCAAATCAAAGGGGCGGCGCTGGACAAGCGCTCGGTTTCCACCACTGACGGTTTCTGGCAATCCGCCGACAATCTGGTGATCTGGCGCGCCGGTACGAAACCGGCGCTCGGCCGTGTCGCTGCCGGCGCGGGCGGCCAAGTCAGTTTTACTTTTGCCACTTTGCCGCTGGTTGGATCGGCCACCGGCGACCCAAATCAATCGTGGCTGGAGAATCCCAGTCTGGAATTGGCCGTCCGCTTCACCGGCCGGCGGATCGCGCCGGCGGCGCCAGATGAGACCGTGGAAACCAAGATCGCCAGTCGTCTGAAAATCAATTCGATTTTTCAGTTAGCCGCCGAAGCTTTTTATCACGACGGACCATTCGCCAATTCCGGCCCGTTACCGCCCAAAGTTGATACCGAAACCACTTATACGATTGTCTGGACGGTAATTAATTCGTCAAATACCGTGCGCGAAGCAACGGTTAAGGCCACTTTGCCGACCTATCTCCGGTGGTTGAATGTGGTGTCGCCGGCGAGTGAAAAAATAATTTTTAACGACACCACCGGCGAGGTGATCTGGACTCTCGATGTCGTGGAAGCCGGCCGCGGCCTGGCCACGGCCGCGCGCGAGGCCGCTTTTCAAGTCGCTTTTCGGCCGAGTCTCGGTCAAGTGGAACAGTCGCCGACGATTTTGACCGCTTCCACGCTCACCGGCCTGGATACTTTCACCGGCCAAACTCTAACTTACTCCCGTCGGGCCTTGGATACTCGCCTGACCCGAGATACTAATTTTCGGCCGGGTGACGAACGGGTGGCTAATTAAATATGATCACTCAAGAAAATACTTTGCTTGAAAAAATTGTAGCGCTCGGCAAACGACGCGGTTTTGTTTACCCCGGCTCGGAGATTTATGGCGGCTTTGCCGGTACCTACGACTTCGGTCCACTGGGCGTTGAATTAAGAAGGAACATCGTTGAGGTTTGGACGAGGGCAATGACCCGCGAGCATGAAAACATCACTCTAATTGACTCTAGTATTTTCACCTCCGGCAAAGTTTGGCAGGCAAGCGGCCATGTCTCGAATTTTTCTGACCCCTTAGTCGTTTGCCTTGGATGCCGTGGCAAGTATCGCGCGGATCATCTGTTGGAAAATGTCGGCATTGCCGCGGACGAAAAAATGACCGAGGGGGAAATCAATAAATTATTTGATGAACAACGCCGAAATCTAGTTTGCCCCGATTGCGGTAAAAAAAATTTTGGTCGGGTGGCGGCGAAAAATCTTCTCGCTACTTCAACCCTCGGAATGTTTGAGGAGGGGGATGAGCCGGTTTATTTGCGTAGCGAAACGGCTCAAGGCATTTATATCAATTACAAAAATATCCTTGATTCTGGTCTCTATACCGTTCCTTTTGGCGTGGCGCAGATTGGTAAAGTTTTCCGTAATGAGATCAGTCCGCGGCAATTTCTTTTTCGTAAACGAGAGTTTGAACAGATGGAAATGCAGTATTTTGTCCAGCCTCAAAATGCGCCGGTGGTATATGAAGAATGGAAGCGGGAGCGAATGCTTTTCTACGACCGTTTGGGAGTGAACAAAACTAAATTGCGCTGGAAACAACATGATAAAATGGTTTTTTACGCCAAGGATGCCTGGGATATCCAATACGAATTTCCTTTCGGTTGGAATGAACTTGAAGGTGTCCATTATCGCGGGGACTATGATTTGACTCAACATCAAAAGTTTTCCGGTGTTGATATGTCAGTGCCTGATGAAAAAACCGGCAAACAGTTTATTCCTCATGTGGTAGAAACTTCCGTTGGCGTTGATCGCACGATTTTGATGTTGCTCGCCGACGCTTACGATGAAGATGAGATGAACGGCGAAAAACGCGTCGTCTTAAGATTCGCGCCAAAAATTGCGCCCGTTCAGATGGCGGTTTTCCCTCTGTTGCGCAATAAACCGGCTCTAGTGGAGAAGGCGAGGGGAATTTACCAGCAGATTAAAAATATGACGTCCAGACTGGTAATGTTTGACGACAACGGCAACATCGGTAAGCGCTATCGGCGGCAGGACGAGATCGGCACGCCGTGGTGCGTTACGATTGACTTCCAAACTCTGGAAGACGATACCGTTACCCTGCGCGCCCGCGACACGGGCGAGCAGGAGCGGGTGGCAATCGGTAATTTGGTTGATAAAATGGAGGAAGAGATTAATAAATAGTGTATATGGAC
>DATECC010000027.1:0-2283 GCA_036516635.1 Minisyncoccota bacterium
CGGGATCATCCCCTCGTTCGCGTACTCGCGAAAACAGATTCGACACAAGCCAAAATCGCGGATATAGCCCCGCTTGCGCCCGCACCGAAAACAGCGCCGGACGATCCGTGTACTCCACTTGGGCGGTTTTTGCGCCCGGGCAATCACTGATTTTTTGGCCATAGAGAGCCCTATGCTAACAGACCCGCCCGCGCGGTGTCAAATTTTAACACTGATTATCATTATCAAGGACTAACCTTGCTGGAAGTAACTCCTGTCTAGTGGCCAACAACGACATATCATTCTGAAGATCGGTTTTTAGATTTTGAAGCTCCTGCTTGGTGGCAAGTGGCGTGAGAAGTTTTCCGATTTTCGTTAAATCTTGTTCGGTAAGCATATTCAAAATAGTAATCCAATTTACCAAACCCGCCCGCGCGGTGTCAAATTAAGTTATTTTATACCGAATGTTGAACTTTACTAAGGTTGAATAATTTATTTATTAAGGGCAAAATGCGCCAGCACCTGAAAACACACAATTACGTGTCCAATTTTTTGAATGTTCAGAGGAATAAATAAACACATCATCATAACCAAAATTAAAATTTGGTTGAGATCCCCCATAGACATCCTCAACGAATAATAAGGGGAAATTTTTTATATTGATTCGAGATGATAGCAGGGAAAATCCTACTTTATAATCAACACCATTACTTTTATACCAATATCCTCCTAATAAACTAAAGGAAGTATCGGCACTAGGACGAGGATTCAAAAGTCCTCCTAAATCATCGGCTAATTTTGTCTCTTCATAATAAATACCCCAGGAACACTCCCAACAATTAACACCTGCCCCAGCACTTTCTGGAGCTACAACTACCGGAAATGGATATTGACCATATTTCGCATAATACAATTCCAACGCATTTCTAACTTGCAGTAAATCCTGTAACCTTTTACTGTCTTTTGCCTTTTGGCGGGCTTGACCCAAAGATGTATAAACGATGCTGGATAACAAACCAATGATCGCAATCACGACCAATAATTCAATTAGGGTGAAGCCGCGTTTGCCGCGCATAGTGGAAATGATACCACAAATTGTCAGGTTGGGTTATAATGCCGCCTATGGAAAAAAATTATAATGTGGGGTTATTGATTATGCGTTTAGGTTTGGGCGCCGTATTCATCGCCCACGGCGCGGCGAAGTTTCAGGATTTGGCCGGCACGATTGAATTTTTCAATTCGCTCGGTTTCGCGCCGTTCTTCGCTTATTTGGTCGCCGGCGTTGAACTGCTTGGTGGTTTGGCGATTCTAACCGGATTGTGGGTGAAATTGGCCGGTTTTCTACTGGCGGTAATTATGGCGGTGGCAATTATCAAAGTTAAATGGGCCTCCGGTTTTTTCGGTTTTGAATTGGATTTTTCTCTGTTGGCGTTGGCGCTGGGATTGATTTTCACCGGCCCGGGCACTTACCAACTTTTAGCCAACAAAAATAAATAAAAGTGAATAAAAAAACCGCCCCGATTCCGCCATTTGCCAATTGGCGAAAGCGAACATCGGGACGGCGGCGTGGTTCCCCCGGTCAGGAGAGGAACTGTTTAACTGAAGCGCCGGCGGCGACTGACAATCAACGCACCAAGTGTCAGCAAGCCGATGGTCAGCGGTTCGGGAACTAGTGTTCCCGATAAGGCAAAGTCGTCAAAGGTCATTCGGTCGCCGGAAGTTCCGAGCGTGGCCACCAGACGAAAGTTTAGATTCGGATTGTCGGCGGCGCCTGACGGCAACGAAAATTGATTCGGAAACCAATCGTCCGCGGCCAGACCGGAGAAAACCGTCAGAGGTTCCCAACTCGCCCCGTCGTTCGGCGACCACTCCAACTGAACCGAATCTCCGTCTCCCGACTCAAGACCGTCTCTCACTTTCACCCAGAAATTAAGAGCCAAATCTGCGAAGCCAACCGACGAGAGATCAAACACGAGAACATCGCCGACTAGAGTCGTCGCGCCGGAAATGTCCAGACCTTTCGTTCCCGAATGCGCCGCCGGCGCGGAAGTGACCACGCGCCAGTTTCCACTTGCCGCGGCTTCGGTCGGCAATCCTCCCTCAAAACCCGTGCTCCACACCGTACCGGCGAATAAGTTCGCCGGTATTAAACCAAAGATCAACATCACCGCTCCCATTCCGATCCGTCTTCCACTCGTCTTCATCACTCATCTCCGTAAAAAACCGCGGCCCCTCCAAGATACATCTCCTGAAGGATTTATCCGGGCTGAAGTTTAGCACGGTTAAGTCCGGGAAACAAAAAAG
>DATECC010000028.1:0-3676 GCA_036516635.1 Minisyncoccota bacterium
CGTGTCTTTAATTAATAATTTTAATTTTTATCGCTTGAGTCAAATCTTCAAAAATTATGCGTCTATCATTGGATTGAAACAACGGCGATAGCATCTAATCGTGGCAATTAAAACTTTATTGCTCTTGCTGGCCACCAGCGGTTTGGGCGGCGTCGTTTTGGGTTATTTTCTCCGCTGGCTGATTACTCTCGGCCAAAAGGGATCAGTTGAACTTGAGGTTAAAAAGACGATTTTGGAAGCTAAAGATCAGGCCCAAAAGATCGTCAGTCGAGCCGACCAGCAGGCCGAGGAATTATTGCGGGAAATCAAAGACCGGGAGCAGGCCGCCGAGAAAGAAAACCGGAAAAAAAGCGAGTGGCTATTAAAAAAAGAAGAAGCGCTGGATGAGCGGCAACTTAATCTCAATCAGGAACTGAAAAATCTCAAAGGTCGGCTGGAGGAAGTCGGTAAAACAGAAACCAAACTCCGCGAGACCGAGCGGTTGAAAACGGCGGAGCTGGAACGGATCGCCAAATTGACGGCGGCCGAGGCGCGGCAGGAAATCATCCAAACCATCACCAAGAATCACGGGGAGGATTTGTTGGTCCACTTGCACAAATTGGAACTGGCCGGCGAAGAAAAATTTGCGGCCCGGGCGCGAGAAATTTTAACAACCACCATTCAGCGGCTGGCCAATTCAGCGGTCGCGGAAATCACCTCGTCGGTGGTGGAAATCCCCTCCGATGATGTCAAAGGTAAAATTATCGGCAAGGAAGGCCGCAATATCCGGGCCTTTGAAAAAGCCACCGGCGTGGAAGTGATTATTGACGATACGCCCGGCGCGATCACGCTGTCTTCTTTTGATCCGATTCGCCGACAGATCGCCAAAGTGGCGTTGGAAAATTTGATTTTGGACGGCCGGATTCATCCGGCAAAAATTGAGGAGATGATGGTCAAGGCCAAAGAAAATGTTTCCAAAATCATCAAAGAAAAAGGCGAGCAGGCGGCTTACGAGACCAATGTGTTTAATCTGGATCCGCGCATCATTATGATTTTGGGGCGGCTGTATTTTCGCACCAGTTACGGTCAAAATGTGCTTCAGCATTCGGTGGAAATGGCCCATCTGGCCGGAATGATCGCTGAGGAATTGGGCGCCGATTCGCAAGTGGCGCGTGCCGGCGCGCTGTTGCACGACATCGGCAAAGCGATTGATCATGAAGTTTCCGGCACTCATGTGGATATCGGCAAGCGGATTTTGGAAAAATTCGGCGTGGATCAAAAAATAATCAAGGCGATGCAGGCGCATCACGGCCAGTATCCGTACGAAACACTGGAATCCGTCATCGTCCAGACCGCCGACGCCATTTCCGGCGCGCGGCCGGGCGCGCGCCGCGACAGCATTGAAAATTACTTGCGGCGCTTGCGCGATCTGGAAGATATCGCCAATTCTTTCCCGGGCATTGAAAAAACTTACGCCATTCAGGCCGGACGCGAAATCCGGGTTTTCGTCAAACCGCCGGAGGTGGGCGATCTGGAAGCCAAGCAACTCGCCCGCAATATCGCTCTGCGGATTGAACAGGAACTCAAATATCCGGGCGAAATCAAAATCACCGTCATCCGCGAATCGCGGGTCATTGACTACGCGCGGTAGATGAAACTTGGGCTTAAATTATGGCAGCGCAGAAACACGAGTAATATTCTCTTTCTCTAGATCAAACCGGGTAGTCGGTAAAGAAGTTTTTCCATTTGCCTCTATATTAAAAAGATTGCCCTTATATCCAAAATCATGAATAGCTTTGACTGAACGCACAAATTGATAATATGTTCCAAGAAAAATTACCTGTGGTTTTGCTCCAATAACTTTTATCACCTCAATCTAGCAGAAATGTCACCTCATATGGTTAACTGTACGCCAGTTTGACAAACGGTTGCACAAAAAATGGCTTAACGGTATAATGGCCAAGTCGGAAATAGTAAATTGGTCGACGATTAAAAACCACGTCAAGGTAATTTTATGAATAAACAATCACTTATTGACGCTGTGCACGAGAAAATCGGCGGCACCAAGGTCCAAGCCGAGCAGGCGGTTGACACTTTTATTGAGTCAATCGTCAACAGTTTAAAAAAGGGCGACGAGGTCTCGATCGCCGGCCTGGGTATTTTCTCCACCAAGCAGCGGGCGGCCCGCACCGCCAGGAATCCCCGCACCGGCGAATCCATTCAGGTCGCCGCGATGAAGGTGCCAAAATTCCGGGCGGCCAAGGCGCTCAAAGACGCAGTCAAGTAATAACGGCCGAAAACCTAAAGGTTGAAAAATCCCCCGATGACCATCGGGGGATTTTTCTTGACATCTTTTCGGCCGCGTCTAGTATTAACCTAGAAAGTTAAAACGATGTTTTTGTTTTTGGTCTTTGAATATCCGAAAGGAGGTGACAGACGGTGGCTGATCTGGAGCAATCTTTGGCGGGAATCTTCCAGCCGGGAATCAAGATTTATGTTCTGCCGGGCGGAAGAATGCCTGAACGGGGGTCCGCCGGCGCTGGTGGTTTTGATGTTTTTGCTCGGGTTATTCAAGACGAAGATGAACGCGACCCGAGTAATCGTAATTTGCGCCTGCCGCTGTGGGAATTGATGGGTCACGACGGCGAGAAAACGAGTTATTTGTTGAAACCACGGGAATCGGTTTTGGTGGGAATCGGTTTCGTTATGGAAATGCCGCTTAATATCAGCTGCCTTTTTCTCGCCCGAAGCGGCCATACCAGCAGAAAAAACCGGTCAATCAATATTATCAACTCTCCAAGTTTGATTGATTCCGACTTTCGCGGGGAAGCCGGGGTTCGTTTGGAAAATCAAAGCCGACAAGTGATTGAAATTGAATCTGGTATGAAAATTGGTCAGATAGTTTTCCTGCCCAGTATTCTTCCCAGTTTTGTTTCAGTCGCTTCACTGAACGGACTAACACCAACCGCGCGCGGCGGCGCCGGTTTCGGTTCAACCGGCATGTTCGCGAAAAAACAAAGGCGAAGGCGAAAGAACACTTAGCCGCCCTGGTCCCGCCATTCGCCAACCGGCGAAGGCGGACATTGGGACAGTTTTTTTATCCCGTTAGAAAATATTATTTCTAACGGGATTTATTTTTCAGCGATCAAATATAAAACCTTTGAATCAGCGGATTGAGGCGCGTAATAATTTCATAACTGCTGGTTTGGGTGAGTGACGCCAATTCTTCCGCGGTGGATCCTTTCCGGCCATCAAGCAAAACGACCTCATCTCCCACTTCTAGGTTTTTAATTTTCGTCACCTCAATCACAATCATATCCATCGAGACGCGGCCGAGCACTTTGGCAAATTGATTTTTAATCCGCACCCTCCCGACGCCAGACAGGAGTCGCGGATAACCGTGCCAGTAACCGATCGGGCAGACGGCAATTTTCGTTCCAGCCTTAACCGATTCAGTGAAATCGTAACCGACCGCTCCCCCGTCCGGCAAGGTTTTTACCTCGCTGACGATCGTTTTCCAAATCAGCGGCGGCGCCAATTTGATTTTATTTTGAAAACGCCGGCGCCAGACCGGACTTGTCCAGAGACCGTAGAGACCGAGGCCGATCCGGATGAGATCGTAACGCGCCGCCGGATAACCGATCGCTCCGCCAGTCGCCGCCAGATGTTTGATCAGCGTTTTGCGCGGCCAGCCGCC
>DATECC010000029.1:0-2145 GCA_036516635.1 Minisyncoccota bacterium
AATGTCGCTTTAATTTTGGCCAAAGTTAGCCAACGGCCGGTCAACGACATTGCCAAGCAAATTGTTCAACACATTTTTAATGTTAAGGACTCACCTTCAGGACACCTTAAGGTGAGTCCTTGGTTGGGAAAAATTGAAGTGGCCGGCGCCGGATTCATCAATTTTTTTCTCGTGCCGGAGTTTTTTAACGCCGCCCTGAAGAAAATTTTAAGCGAAAGAGATGATTACGGCCGCGGCCGCGCGTGGCCGGCGCAGAAAGTGATCATTGAATACACCGATCCCAATCCATTCAAGGAATTTCATATCGGCCATCTAATGTCCAATGCGATCGGCGAAGCCGTTTCGCGCCTGATTGAATTTCAAGGCGCAACAGTTAAACGCGCCTGCTATCAGGGCGATGTCGGCTTGCATGTGGCGAAAGCGCTTTACGGCATAAGGTTGGAAGAGGTAAATTTTCCGAAAGATAATGTTTCATTGGCGGAGAAAGCGGCTTTTCTGGGGCGAGCATACGTCGCCGGGGCAACTGAACCGGTTACCGGTAAAGATAATTGGCAGAATAGTTTGCGAGATTTGAATCAATTGATTTATGAACGATCCAACGAAGTAGTAAATCGATTGTATGACTGGGGTCGTCGAGTTAGTCTAGAATACTTCGAAACGATCTATCAGCGATTGGGGACCAAGTTTGATTATTATTTTTTTGAGAGCAACACGGGTGAATTCGGAAAAAAATTGGTGGCGGAAAATCTCGGCCGGGTGTTTGAGTCCAGTGCCGGGGCGATTATTTTTCCGGCCGAGAAATATGATCCGAAATTGCACACCCGCGTTTTTCTGACCAAAGACGGTCTGCCGACTTACGAAGCCAAAGAGTTGGGCCTGGCGAAAATCAAGTTTGGGCGTTTTGCTTACGACCGATCAATTATTATTACCGGCAACGAGATCGCCGATTATTTCGCCGTGCTGTTGAAGGCGCTGGCACTGATTTTTCCGGATTTGGCCGCCAAAACCACCCATCTCGGACACGGGATGCTGCGGCTGTCGAGCGGTAAAATATCGTCGCGCACCGGCGCGGTCGTCACGGCGGAGAATCTATTAGCCGAGGTTAAAACCGCGGTTAACAAAAAACTCGCCGCTCGCGATTTTGATCCCGCCACCCGCGAAAAAATTGCCGAGGCGGTGGCGGTGGCGGCGATCAAATACGCAATTCTCAAACAGGCGCCCGCGCGCGATGTTATTTTCAATCTTGAACAATCGCTTTCCCTTGAAGGCGATTCCGGACCTTACCTCCAATATACTTTGCTTCGAGCGCGAGCGGTAATTGAGAAGGGGAACGGCGCGGGAATTTCGACGACCTTTGATCGGTCGCCGATTGAACCCGGCGAATTAATCCGCCGTCTGGTTCACTTCTCCGAAGTTATTGATCGCGCTAGCCGTCTTTATGCGCCCAATCTTCTGGTCACTTATCTCACCGAATTGGCCGCCGCCTTCAATCACTATTACGCCGCCGAACAAATCATCGGCGTTGACCCGGGCGCGCCGTATCGTCTGGCGCTCACGCAGGCCGTCGCCATCGTTCTCGCCAACGGTCTAAAATTGTTGGCGATCCCCATTCCCGACCGGATGTAACTCACAAAATATTGAGTTTAAAAACCGCCGCCGAAATGTTAGGATGTTCGGTGATGGAAACGGGAAAATCGAAGTCGCCTCTGGCCAAACGCGAGGAAGAAATTCTGAAGTTTTGGCGGGAAAATAAAATTTTTGAAAAAAGTTTGGCCAAACCGGCGCCGCGTGGCGACTTCGTCTTTTACGAGGGGCCGCCTTACGCCAACGGTCTGCCGGGCCTGCATCATCTGGAGGCGCGCGCGTTCAAGGATGTGATTCTCCGTTACAAAACGATGCGCGGTTTTCGGGTGGCGCGCCGCGCCGGTTGGGACACGCATGGATTGCCAGTGGAGATCGAAGTGGAAAAGAAGCTTGGGCTGAAGAATAAGCAGGAGATCGAAAAATTCGGCATCGCCGAATTCAATTCGCAGGCGAAGATGTCGGTGTGGACCTATAAAAGTGAATGGGAGAAGCTTACCGAGCGTATCGGTTTCTGGCTCGATTTCGAACATCCTTATATCACCTACGACAATAAATATATTG
>DATECC010000030.1:0-8973 GCA_036516635.1 Minisyncoccota bacterium
GCTCCTAAAGCTGGCGTGTCTGCCATTTCACCACTCCGGCTCATCTTCTTTCATTATAATCACTACAATCCGCCCACAAGGATTTGAACCTTGGACCGTCTGCTTAAGAGGCAGCTGCTCTACCAACTGAGCTATGGGCGGGCATTCACTCTCTGTAATTTTATAACATAAACATTGAAGGGTATAAAGCGATCTGCTACAATTTTCCCGTTATGAATAAACACACGATCGTTCTTTGGGGAATTATCGCCGCGCTGGTTGTCATTTCGGTTCTGGGATTTATTTTCGGTCGCGGTCAACCGCAACCGACAAATAAAATCGGTTCGCCGCCGCCGATGGCCGCCGCCGATTGGCTTAGGGGCGATCTGGCCGCCAAGGCGGTTTTGATTGAATACAGCGATTTTGAATGTCCGGCCTGCGCCGCCTATTATCCGCTCGTCAGGCAAATGGAGGAAAAATTCGGTGCGTCATTAGCTTTCGTCTATCGTCATTTTCCATTGCCGACCCATCGAAATGCCGAGCTGGCGGCCCTAGCCGCGGAAGCGGCTGGCCGCCAGGGACAATTTTGGACGATGCACGATTGGTTGTTTGAGCATCAGACTGATTGGGCGGGGAAATCCAAAGCCGAGGAGATTTTTACGCGCGCGGCGGGCGAGCTGGCGCTGGATAAAAATTTATTCGTTGCCGCTTTATCGGCCAAAGAGTTGAAAGACAAAGTTTTGGCCAGTTACCGGGAAGCTCAAACCCTCAAATTAGCCGGCACGCCAACCTTCTTTCTCAACGGTCAGGAATTACCCTTGCCGATCACCGCCGCCGCGCTGGAAAAAATTATCGCCGAAAAATTGAATCGATGACCAGGGGATTGAAAACCGCCGCCGTTATTTTTTTAACCGCCGCCGCACTCGGTTTTTTGGATGCCACTTATTTAACCGTTGAACACTATCGCGGCGATGTTCCGCCTTGCACTATTGCCGGTTGTGAAATTGTTTTGACTAGTGGTCAGAGCAAAATCATCGGCGTGCCGGTGGCGCTCCTCGGCGCGCTTTACTATCTGACGCTTTTGATTTTAGCGATTACCTATTTAGACCGTAAAAATAATTTACTGATCCGGCTGGCGGCCTACGGCACCATTGTCGGTTTCGCGATGTCCGGCTACTTTGTTTATCTGCAACTTTTCGTACTTAACGCCATCTGCCAATACTGTATGATTTCCGCCGGCACTTCTACTGTTCTGTTTATCATCGGAATGTTTATTTTATCTCAAACTCGGCTGATCACGAAACCTCCCAAAACCGATACTCCTCCATCAGCTTAAATTAAAAATGGGCGAGGAGGGACTCGAACCCTCAAGGAGAATTCTCCAATGGATTTTAAGTCCATCGCTTATACCATTCCGCCACTCGCCCGCCAATCTGTTCCGCCACTCGGGCCGGAAGGCACGGGAGGGACTCGAACCCTCGCGTAGCGGTTTTGCAGACCGCCGCGTTACCCCTTCGCCACCGTGCCATATTTATTTTTCAATTTCTCTTCCTCGTCAATCACCAGACTAAAGGCCGGCACTCGTTTCAACGGAATTTGTTTTTGCAAAAATCGCTGAAGCGGCCAGCGTAGCCGTTTTAATTCAGCCAAGCCGGCGCGCTCGGCTTCGTCTGGAAAAATGGTCACATAAATTTTCGCCCATTGACCGTCATCAATCACTTCCGTCCGATTAACGGTGATGATCAGTCTGGCGGCAATCTCCCGCTGCAAAAACTCGGCGGCCAATCGCTGCATTAAGGAACCTAGACGTTGCGTTCGGCCCGGTCGCATATCCTAGAATCATAGCTTATTTTCTCTCAATTTCCAAGATTTCCAAAACATCGCCGGCTGCGAGCGCGTGGCGCGTTTCCACCAAAGCGCCGAATTGTTTTCCTTTATCCACTTCTTTGACAGCGGTTTGCTGCTGTTGTAATTCTAGAATTTCGCCGGCGCCGAGATCGGCCCCGCGCCGCTTCACCCGCACCGCGCGGCGGTTGCTGATTTTCCCTTCCAACACCAAACCGCCGACGACTTGCTTATTTTTCGTTTGGCTGAACAATTTAATGATTTTGGCCGAACCGATAATTATCTCCACCTCAATCCGCGGCCGACGCCGTCCCAATTCCGCCTCCAACCATTCGTTCAATTTATAAATGATGTCAAAGACGCCGTAGGTCGTCTGATTTTTAATGGCTAAATCGGCCGCGGCTTTTTCAATTTTGACTTGAAACCCGACGACGATTGCGCCGCTCGCCCGGGCCAACTTTATGTCATTTTCCGTCAGGGCGCCGATGCCGGAATCTAAAATTTGAATTTTTAGATTCGGCACCGAAATTTTGCCGATCTCTTTTTCCACCGCCAGCCGCGAACCGAAAGTCTGGGTCTTGATAATCACCGGCACGATTTTTTCTTTTTCACCGTCGCTCGCCGGCTGATCGGCGGCCGGTGCCGGCCGGGCCGGCGGCGGTGGTAATCCATCAGCCGGTTTGATTTTCTCCGCCAGCCAATCCTTGGTCGCGGCCGAATACCAACGGGCGCCGGGGGCCGGCGGCGTTTTCCAGCCGAAAATCATTGCCGGACTGGACGCGGTCAAAATTTCCGCTTCGCCACCGCGCCAATCTTCCAATTTTTTGATCCGGAAACAGTCGCCGTTGACCGCACCGAGATAATCGCCGCGGCGCAGGATGCCGCGGCGAATGATCGCCACCGCCGTCACGCCTTGCTGGGGACTGGTTTGCACCTCCAGAATAAATCCTTCGGCCAGCCAATCAGCGCCGGCGGTCTCGGCCGGCCGATCTTTTTTAAGCGCGGCCATTTCCGTGGCCAGAAGAATCAGGTCCAGTAATTCCGGAACCCCTTGGCCGGTTTTGGCCGAGATCGCCGCCACCGGCACCTCACCGCCGCGGCCTTCAAGATAAATGCCGTTCTCCGCCAAACTTTTTTTGGTTGTTTCCAAATTAGCGGTCGGTTTGTCAATTTTATTGATCGCCACAATGTAAGGAAGCTGATTTTTTTCAATCGTCGCTTTGGCTTCCAAAGTTTGCGGTTTGACGCCCTCTTCGGCCGAGACGACGAGGATCGCCAAATCGGCCGCCAGCGCGCCCTGTTCGCGCATCGCCGAAAACGCCTCATGCCCGGGCGTGTCAATAAAGGTCATCTTTTTTTGCTGGTGTTCAATTTCGTAGGCGCTGATCCGTTGGGTAATGCCGCCTGCTTCACTCTCCGTAATTTTAGTTTTTCTGATATAGTCTAAAAGCGTGGACTTGCCATGGTCAATGTGTCCCACAACGACAATAACGGGCGATTTTTCCATAGATTGGAAATTATAGCTCATTTAACGCTTTACTTCAATGCTTAATAAAAAAGTTGATATTTACTTGGATACGGCCGCCGCCACACCGCTTGATCCGCGGGTGCGATTGGCGCTGCAACCGTATTTTTCCAAATTTTTTGCCAACCCGACGAGCCTTCACGCTCCGGGAGTGGCCGCGCGCCAAGCTGTTGAAACCGCTCGCGCCAAAGTCGCCAAAATATTATCAGTGTTGCCGGCGGAAATTATTTTTACCGGCGGCGGCACCGAAGCCAATAATCTGGCAATTTTCGGCGTGGCCGGAATTGAAAACAGACATATCATCACCTCGGTTATTGAACATGCCTCGATTTTAGAACCCTGCCGCGCGCTGGAACGTGCCGGCGCCGCGGTAACTTATCTGCCAGTGAGATCGGATGGATTGATTGAACCGACGGCTTTAGCGAAAACCCTGCGGCCGGAAACGATTTTGGTTTCCATCGGTTACGCCAACAACGAAATCGGCGTCATCCAACCAATTCGCGAACTAGCAAAAATTATCCGGCGTTTCAAAAAAGCCGCAAACTTCAAGCTGAAAGCTGACAGCTACCCATATTTTCACACCGACGCCTGCCAGGCCGCGCGCTTTCTGGATTGCCGCGGACCAACCCTCGGTGTTGATTTGCTGACCTTGAACAGCGGTAAAATTTACGGGCCGAGGGGCGCTGGTTGTCTCTACGTGCGCCGCGGTCTCAAGCTCGCCCCGCGGCAATTCGGCGGCGGTCAAGAACACGGCCGCCGTAGCGGTACCGAGAATGTGCCGGCCATAGTGGGGTTCGCCGCGGCGCTGGAACTTTGCGCGAAATTGCGGGAAAAAGAAACGGCACGGCTCGTTAAATGGCGCGATTATTTTACCAAAAAATTACTAACGCTGTCGGGAGGAAATTCCTCCCGACAAACCGTGGTTCTAAACGGATCGGCCAGCGCGCGCTTGCCGAATAATATCAACGCGTCTTTTCCCGGCGCCGACGGCGAGTTTGTAGTCTTAAGTCTTGATGCCGCCGGTGTGGCCGCCTCGACGGGCAGCGCCTGTTCGGCCACTGAAAAAAGGGAGTCGTCTGTCGTTGCCGCGCTCGGCGGCGATGCCGCCGGCGCGGTCCGTTTTACTTTGGGCCGCGAAACAACCAAAGCCGATCTGGATTATGTGCTGAAGATTTTGCCCGACATTTTATCCCGCGCGCAATGTCAAGGTGAGTCCTTGCCACCAAGCAAGGACTCACCTTATAATTAAGACCATGCATACATTACCCAAATTACCTTACGCTTACGATGCGCTGGAACCAGACATTGATGAAGCGACAATGCGGCTTCATCATCTGAAACATCACCAGGCCTATATTGATAAACTGAACGCGGCGCTGGAACCGTTTCCGGAATTGCAAACTAAAAACCTGGTCGATCTGTTGAAAAAATTAGACGCCGTGCCGGAAACGATCCGAACGGCCGTGCGCAATCACGGCGGCGGACATTGGAACCATAGTTTCTTCTGGCAGATAATGATGCCGGCCGCTCAAGCGGGCACGCCGGCCGGTGATCTGCTGGCGGCGCTGGAGACAAATTTCGGCGGTTTGGAAAAATTCCGAACTCAATTCAAAGACGCCGCGCTCGCACGTTTTGGCTCCGGTTGGGCCTGGCTGATCAAACAGCCGGACGAAAAATTGGCGATCATCAGCACCGCCAATCAAGATACACCGTTTGATCTTGGCCAGCCGATTTTAGGTCTGGATGTCTGGGAGCACGCCTATTATTTGAAATACCAAAACCGCCGCGCCGATTACCTGGACGCCTTTTTCCGGATTATCAATTGGCGAATGGTAGCTAACGGAGTTGACAATTGAGAAACAATTTAGTATGTTACAGAAGTCATTAAATTCATGGAAGAACTAAATAAAAATCAAATTATTTTACTGGTGTTGCTGGTCAGTTTCGTCACTTCCATCGCCACCGGTATCGTCACGGTTACCTTGATGGATCAAGCCCCGGCGGCCGTGACCCAAACCATCAACCGAATTGTGGAACGAACGGTGGAGAAAGTCGTGCCGCGCGAGACCCAAGTGTCCACAGTGATTAAAGAGGTGCCGGTGATTGTTACAGAGGAAGAATTGATTGTGAAGGCGATTAATCAAGGAGCCAAGGCTCTGGTCCGGCTGACCGATGCGGAGAAAGAAGAGTTAACTTTCGGCAGCGGCTTCATTGTTACCGGTGGCCGCGTGGTCACCGCCAGCCAAATTTTTACCGTCGGCGCGACGACTTCCATTCCAGCGAAAATCAAGGCGATTTTGGCCGATGGCCGGAAAATTGTTTTGGAAAATTCTGTCGTTGGCAAACCGAATGAACCGTCGCCGGCGATCATTATTTTCAAGTTGGCCAGCGAGAAAATTGACGATCTGCCAACTCTGGAACTGGTTGACTCGGCGGCGGTGATCGGCCAGACCGTCGTGGCGCTCGGCGCCGCCGACCGTTCGGGTATCAATGTCGCGGTGGGAATTATTTCCAGTTTCTTGTCCACCGGCACCACCACGGCGCCGGCGATTATGACCAATGCCGCCAGCGCGGAAAACGGCGGCGGACCGCTCTTGAACATCAAGGGCCAAGTCGTCGGTTTGAATTACGGCGCCGGCCTGGCGGCGCCGGCCGCCGCCATCCGCGCCGCGTTTTAATTTTACTATTATGCCACCATTTGGAAATTTTACGGCGAAAGCCAAAGAGGTCATTCGTAAGACTCAAGAACTGGCGATTGAACGAGGGCAGAATCAAGTCGGACCGCTTCATCTTTTGGCGGCGATGCTGTTGCAGGAAGACAGTCTGTTTGCCGCGATGCTGGACAAGATTGAAGTGGACACGATTATGCTGACCGATTATGTGATTGACCACTTGGAGGGGTACGATTCGGCGGCCGTGCTGACGCCGACTTACCAGCTTTACCTGACACCGGATTTGGTCCGGGTATTTGATCTAGCCGGCAAGATCGCGATTAATCTGCAAGACGATTTTGTTTCCATTGAACACTTGGTGTTGGCCTTATTGGAAACGCCCAATCCGGCGCACGAAGTTTTGCAGCGATTTCGCGTGACCAAAGAGCGGGTGCTGCGCGTTTTGCAAGAATTGCGTTCCGGCAAAATTCACGATGTCGGCGAGACGCGCAAATTTCGGGCGATTGAACGCTACACTAAAAATTTGACGGAACAGGCCCGCGCCGACAAACTTGATCCGGTCATCGGCCGCGAAGAGGAAATCCAGCGGCTGATGGAAATTATTTCGCGCCGGACCAAAAACAATCCGATTCTGATTGGCGAGGCCGGCACCGGCAAAACGGCGATCGCCGAAGGTTTGGCGATCCGGATTGCCAAGGGCGATGTTCCGGAATCTCTGCGCGAGAAGGAAATCGTGGCGCTGGATCTCGGTCTGCTCTTGGCTGGCACCAAGTATCGCGGCGAGTTTGAAGAACGGTTGAAAAATATTTTGAAAGAGATTGAACGGGCCGAGAACCGGATCATTCTTTTCGTGGATGAATTTCATACCATTATTGGCGCCGGCGCCGCCGAAGGGGCGATTGACGCTTCCAATATGCTGAAGCCGGCGTTGGCGCGCGGCGAGATCCGGATGATCGGCGCGACCAACCTAAAGGAATATCAAAAATATATTGAAAAAGATCAGGCCTTCACTCGCCGTTTCCAGCCGGTGCATGTGGAGGAGCCGAGCGTGGAAAATGCCATCGCCATTCTCCGCGGCCTGAAGGAAAAATACGAACTGTATCACGGCATTCACATTACCGATCAGGCGATTGTCGCCGCGGTTAATCTTTCCAGCCGCTATATCACCGACCGTTTTCTGCCGGACAAGGCTATCGATTTGGTGGATGAAGCCGCCTCGGCGATGCGTCTGCAATTAGAAAACAAACCGCCGGCGCTGGAGGAGGCCCATGTGAAGATTATGCGTTTAGAAGTGGAAAAGGAAGCGCTCAACCAGGAATTGGCTCTAAGGGATAATAAAGAACTGCGCGCGCGGATTAAACAGATTGATAAAGAAGTCGGTGATTTGAAAGAACAAACCGGCGATCTGGAATTGCGCTGGAAAAATGAGAAACAGGCGATCGGCGAGATTAAGGCCCTGAAAGCCAGTCTGGAAAGTCTGCGGCAAGAGGCCGAGCAAGTGGAATCCAAAATCGACCTGACTCGCGCCGCCGAAATCCGTTACAGTAAAATTCCCGAAGCCGAACGCCAGTTGGCGGCTAAGGAACAGCGGCTGAAAAAACTCCAAAGTTCGCGCCGAATTTTGAAGGAAGAAATTACCGAAGAAGACATCGCCGCCGTGGTGGCGCGCTGGACCCATATTCCGGTCAGTCGGATGCTGGAAGAAGAAGCGTCCAAACTCCAGCGAATGGAAGAAGTGATGCGCGCGCGGGTGCGCGGCCAGGATGAGGCGATTAAAAAAATCGCCGAGGCGGTCAAACGCTCGCGCGCCGGCATCGCCGATCCCGAGCGGCCGATCGGCTCCTTCATCTTCCTCGGTCCGACCGGCGTCGGCAAAACCGAATTGGCCAAAACTCTGGCCCAGTTTATGTTCAACGACGAAAAGGCGCTGGTCCGGATTGATATGTCCGAATTTATGGAACGATATTCGGTCTCCAAACTGATCGGCGCGCCACCGGGCTATGTCGGTTATGAAGAAGGCGGTTCGTTGACGGAAACCGTGCGCCATCGGCCGTATTCGGTGCTCTTGTTTGACGAAATTGAAAAGGCCCACCCCGAAGTCTTTAACCTATTGTTGCAGGTATTGGATAACGGCCGTTTGACCGACGCCAAGGGCCGGACGGCCAATTTCAAAAACGCCATTATCATTCTCACGTCCAATTTGGGCAGCGAATTTATCAATCGTTTGGAGCAAAAAATCGGCTTTGCCAAAATTGAAGATCGGGAAGCGCCAAGCAATTTTGAGGAGATCAAGGGAAAAATTATGGACACTCTCAAAAATCATTTCCGGCCGGAGTTTTTGAACCGGTTGGATGATGTGATTATTTTTAATCCGCTGACGCGGGAAACAATTCGCGAGATTGTGGAAATTCAATTGAAACAGATTACCAATCGATTGGCGCTGAAAGATATCGTTTTGGAAACGGCGCCGGCGGCTCTCGATTATTTGACGCAATGCGGTTTCAGTCAGGAATACGGCGCGCGGCCGTTGAAGCGGCTGATGCAGAATAAGCTTTTGAACCCGGTCGCGGAATTCATCATCAGCCGAAAAGTTGATCAGGGCGGCGTAGTGGAAGTGACGATTAAAAACGGCGAACCAACGGTGGAGTTGAAAAAAACCAATCGGCGGGTTCAACGCGCCACTGTTCATGTCGCTGAAACGGCCGTCCCGTCCGGCCGCTAATCTCCTAGACCAAGCATAAGTTTTGTCCTATACTTTATTTATTGCGTCGGTGGCGGAGCGGTCAATCGCAACAGACTGTAAATCTGTCGCCCTTTGGGCTACGGAGGTTCGAATCCTCCCCGGCGCACCAAATTGGACTTCGCGATTTTTTGTGGGTGGAAGCAGAGGTTTGCTCGCCACGCCGAACGGCGCGGCTCGTAAGGAATTGGGCGGTAAAATCAAACGGCGGG
>DATECC010000031.1:0-2928 GCA_036516635.1 Minisyncoccota bacterium
ATGACCGGCCGTTTGTCCAGGTTTTGGAATCGGCCTTTCGTTATCTGCTGGCGGCGAAACTTTATTTATGGAAAAAACAGGAAAAAAAGATTCAGACTTCCAAAATTATCCTGGGCTTGGAAAAACCGCTGGAGATTCCAAGGTTATCCCAGAGTAAACTGCGCGATCTGGCTTGGAGTTTGGACATTAAGGAAAATATAAAATAACGCAAAACTAAAAACCCAAATGAAGACTCAAGACACCAATCGGCAAAAAGCCAGGGCGACGCAAGATTTCGTGCCGGTGGATCAGATCCGCGACGGCGTGGTGATTTTGAAATCGGGCGGTCTGCGTTTGGTGTTGATCGCTTCGTCGCTGAACTTCGCGCTCAAGTCGGAAGACGAACAGAACGCCCTGTTTCTGCAGTACCAAAATTTTCTCAATTCGCTGGAATTCCACATTCAGATTTTTGTGGAATCAAGAAAATTGGATATCCGTCCCTACCTCGGTGTGCTGGAAGAACTGGAAAAAAATCAATTAAATGAATTGATCAAGATTCAAACTCACGAATATATTGACTTCATCAAAACTTTTACGGAGAACACCGATATTATGTCCAAAAATTTTTTCGTCGTCATTCCCTACGAGACGCCGGTGCTGGAACAAAAGGGCAGCCTGCTGGCTAAAATTTTTCCTTTTCGTCAGGCGGCAATCGGTGAGGATGAACAGCGTAAATTTGAGGAATACCGGTCGCAATTGGAACAGCGCGCGAGCGTCGTCGCCCAAGGGCTCGCGCGACTCGGCATCCGCGTTGTCCAGTTGGGGACCGAAGAATTGGTGGAATTGTTTTTCAAAATCTTTAATCCCGGTGAAGCCGCCGCCCCGCAAATATGAGTTTATTTTCCAAAAAACCAAAGGTGCCGGCCGAGACAATTACTTCTATTCTGCCGGCCGATATTTATAAAACCGGCGTGCTGGAACTCCGCGACATCATCGCGCCGTCGGCGCTCAAAATCACGCCGCGGTTGATTCATTTGGGCGAAAAAATGGCCCGGACGCTGTTTGTGATTTCCTATCCGCGCTTCCTGGCCGGCGACTGGTTTTCGCCGCTGGTCAATCTGGACAAAATTTTTGATATTTCCATTCTGATTCACCCGATTGATACCGCCATCGCCCTCCGGCAATTGGAGAAAAAAGTGGCGGAAGTGCAAAGCCAGATCAGCATCAAAGAAGAAAAAGGACTGGTGCGCGATCCGATTCTTGATGTCGCTTATCAAGACATTGAAAACTTGCGTGACGCCCTGCAACAGGCGCGCGAGAAAATTTTTGATGTCGGACTTTATCTGACGATCTATGGCGATTCCGAAGACGAATTGAATAAAATTGAATCGGAAGTTAAGGGTTTGCTGGACGCCAAACTGGTTTATTTGAAACCGGCGCTGTTCCAACAAGAAGAAGGTTTTAAAAGCACTTTGCCGACGGCGGAAAATTTATTGAACGTTAATTACAAGCTCAACTCCGGACCGTTATCGTCGCTCTTTCCGTTTGTGTCTTTTGATCTGACATCCAATCGCGGCATTCTTTACGGCATCAATCGCCACAATTCCAGTTTGGTGTTGTTTGACCGTTTCTCGCTGGAAAATTACAACTCGGTGATTTTCGCCAAGTCCGGCGCCGGTAAATCCTACGCCACTAAACTGGAAATTTTACGCAGTCTGATGTTTGACGCCGACATTATTGTGGTTGACCCCGAGCGCGAATACGAATTTTTGGCCGAAGCCGTCGGCGGCCGTTACTTCAACATTTCGCTGACTTCTGAACATCATATCAATCCGTTTGATCTGCCTTTTCCGCGCGAGGACGAATCGCCGGCCGATGTTTTACGCTCCAATATTATCAATCTGGTCGGCCTTTTTCGCTTGATGTTGGGCGGGTTGACGCCCGAAGAAGACTCAATCTTGGACAGCGCCATCACTGAAACTTATGCCCTGAAAGACATTACACCGGACGCTGATTTCACCAACAAGCCAGTGCCTTTATTGTCCGATTTGGAATTAGTGCTGGCCGGAATGGAAGGGGGTGAGACGCTGGCCGGTCGGCTGATTAAATACACTCAAGGCACCTGGGCCGGTTTCATCAATCAATCCACCAATGTGGACATTAATAAAAAGTTTGTGGTTTTTTCGGTTCGCGATATGGAAGACGAATTGAAACCAGTGGCGATGTATATCGTGATGCACAACATCTGGAACGCCATCCGGCGGAACTTGAAAAAACGGCTGTTGGTGGTGGATGAGGCCTGGTGGATGATGAAAGAAAAAGACACCGCCTCGTTTCTCTTTTCGCTCGTCAAACGCGGCCGGAAATATTATCTCGGCGTGGCCACCATCACCCAGGATGTCGGTGATTTCTTGCGTTCACCCTACGGCCTGCCGATCATCACCAACTCGTCGCTCCAATTACTGCTTAAACAATCACCGGCGTCAATTGATCTGGTCCAGAAAACCTTTCAGCTGACGAACGAAGAAAAATATCTATTATTGGAGTCCAGCGTCGGCGAGGGAATCTTTTTCGCCGGCCTGAAACATATCGCCATTAAAATCATCGCCTCTTATACCGAAGACCAAATCATCACTTCCGATCCGTCGCAACTCCTGTCTATCAAAAAAGCCAAAGAAGATTTGGCGGCGGGGGTGGGGAGTGAGGAAATTAAATCATGATCGGTTTAAGTGAAATCCATTATCGAATCAGTGCGATTGAAAGCGGTTTAATGATCACTGTCGCCGTGATCTATGACTTGATTCAAATTGCTCTGACTTGGTTGCTCGGGTGGATCGGTATTGGTTTCATCGGCAGTTGGCTAATGACGATTTGGGCGACAATGACTTTTGGTTTATGGTTCACCTTGAAGGGAGCGAGTATAATTAACGGCAAGCGCGCGGCGACGAT
>DATECC010000032.1:0-2553 GCA_036516635.1 Minisyncoccota bacterium
ATCCGTTCTAGTCCCCAGCCGTGGAAACCGAGTTGTTCCAGCGTAAAACCCTTGATGGTTTCCGGTAACAACCGCATCACGATTTTCTCGCCGTAATAAGTCGGCAGAAGGGAGACGCGAAAAGAAACTTTTTGGCCGGCGGTGTCAATTTTGAACCGGCCGTCTTGCGGCAGCCGTTTTTCGTCCAAACGCAGATTGGCCAGAATTTTGATCCGGGCCGTCAGGCCTGGAGCGACGGCTTTGGGCAAGATCATCGCGTCATGTAAGACGCCGTCAATCCGGTAACGGATCACCAGCTCGGTCTCGCAGGGCTCGGCATGAATGTCCGAGGCCTGTTGGAGAATCGCATGCAGGAGCAGTGTGTCCACGATTTTAATCACCGGCAAACCTTCCGCCAGTTTTTTCAACTCGCTCTCGCCGGCCTCTTCGCCGACCGTGCCGGTTCGTTCCAATTGTTTGGTTTCTTGTTGGATAATGTCGCCGAACTCGGCCTTCAGACTTTTTTGGTATTGCAGGAGCAGGTGTTTAATGGAAGCGGTGTCCGTCAGGCGCGGCAGGATTTTCAGGCCGGCGCCTTTTTTGATGAATTCAATCGCCTGCAAATCTTCCGGATCCAGCATCGCCACTTCCAACTCATTATTTTTTTTGCGGAAGGCGACGATGTTGTGATTGCGGGCAATCGGTTCGGGAATCGTAAACAGAGTTTCGCGCTCAATTTTCTCTTTCACTAGACTGACAAACGGAATCCCTAACAGATAAGCCTTGATTCGCCGAAAATCGTCTTCTTTAATCCGACCATCGGCCAAAAGAATTTCTTCCAGCGGTTTGCCGGTCGTTTTCGCGGCGGCTTCCAGCTTCGCCGCTTCGGCCGCCGATAATAAATCAGAATTAACGATGAACTCCTTAATCTTCTCGGGATCAAGCCACATAGGGATAATTATAACGCGATCCGCGCGCGGCGGACAGTGAATTACAAACCGAGAATCTTTTTGGCCAGCCGCGGCACTTCGGTCAGAAAATAATTTTTTACCGTCGGCCAATCGGCGTCAAAAAAAATCGTCGGCGACGGATCGGTCTCGGCGTCGGCAAAATACACCAAACTTTTTAACAAATGATTGCGATTTTGCCTCACCGTGTATTGGCGCTCGGCGCGTTCAACACTTTCAAGAAGGGTTAGCCGATGCTGGCACAGCCAATATAAATCAAGGAAATCTCGCCGGCGACCGCGTTGGCTAATCGCCACAATTTTCATCGCGGCGATATCCGGAGAAGTTAAGATTGAAACGGCGCCAAGCTGGATAAACGGTTCCGCTGGCCGAAAAAACGGATAAGCAATCAAGCTCATTTTGGCGCCAGAGAATTTGCCGTAAAGCGTCCGGCTGGCCAATGACGATGTTTCCCAGTCCTTTGTTTCGCTTAATGTCTCCTCCGCTCCTTTTTCGTCAAAAGTTTTTTGGGAGGTGAAAAAATCCAGATCAACCGACTGACGATGGCCGGTTTGAAGCGCGAGTGCCGTGCCGCCAGCTAAGTACCAATCATTGGAAGAAAAAAAAGGAAGATGAACGCAACGCAGAAACGCTTTGCGGGTAGTCGGAGGCAAAATATCAAGACGCAACTGCTTTAATGTCGCCTGATTTAAGTCAAAAGAAGCGACCATAGAGCTTTTGATTTATCCTGCACCTGACTGCGCGGCAAATTCATTACTCGTTTAATCTCATTTTGCGGGTACTGGTGGAAAAGCCAACGCACCTCCTCCGGTTCGCCCAAATCTAAAATCCGCTCAATGATGTAGCGCGAGTGTTTTTCGGGATCAATTGTTTTCGGATCCACATCCCAAAAAAGCGATTGGCGGAATTTAATTGTCGGTTTAATCATGCTGGCATTTTACCATATTTGAGCTATTCTCTCAAACAATTACACCACATCTAACTCTTGCCGAAGACTGCCCTTAATTGGCCAGACTAGTGAGACTGTCAAGGTTAGTCCTTGATGGTCAAACTTGATGGTCAAAAAATCCAGTGTTTACTGGATTTTCTTCAAGTTGGCCATCAAGGACTAACCTTGCCAATTATTAACGTGTTACAAATCTAATAACAGGTGGCTACGCATTTACTGCTCGAGTCGACAACAATAAGAAACCAATCTCTCTGACCGATGAAATTAGTATCAATAGGTATAAGTTTATTTCCAAAAGTAACTAGATTGTCGGATTGAGTAACAGTCTGACCACCTATTACCGGACGAACGGCGCAAGACGCACTAGAATCAAATCCACTGAGTGAACAAAACTCGTAATTTCCCAACTGGCAAGCTTTAATACTATTCCAAAAACCAGTAGCACAACTTTTTCTTATCTTAGTTAAACTCAACTTGTTATTGGTTACCGCACCTGAGCCAATTTTGGCATTAGCTACCCCACCGTCTGCAATAGAAATACTCGCGTCGCCGGTCGTTGCTCCCCCACTTAGACCACCTGAAGTATAGACGGCCGTGATGTCTCCATTACCACCAGTGGCGGTGGCGGCAATTATGACTTGGTTGTCGTTCTTGGAT
>DATECC010000033.1:0-5869 GCA_036516635.1 Minisyncoccota bacterium
AGAGTGAAACAAAACGATTTTATTTTTTCAAAGGTTTTTTGCTGGAGTTAAAATTATTGATTTCCTAAAACACGCGCTGATTGCTACAATAAGCGTATTATGTCAGTGATCGTGCGATTTGCGCCGAGTCCGACCGGGCCCTTGCATCTGGGCGGCGCCCGAACGGCCTTATTTAATTATTTATTCGCCCACCAAGCCGGCGGCCGGGCTTATTTGCGCATTGAAGATACCGATCGCGAGCGGTCTAAGTCGGAATTTGAACAAAATATTCTGGAAAGTTTAGACTGGCTCGGTTTGGAGTTTGAACGACAACAACCGTTCCGTCAGTCGGAGCGCGGTGAAGTTTATCGACTAGCTTTGGAAAAATTAATCGCTGTCGGCGCGGCTCATGTTTCCAAAGAAGAACAAACCGAGCAGGGGAAAACAGTAGTGATTCGTTTCAAGAATCCCGGCCGGACGATTACCTTTCAAGATTTAATTCGCGGCGAAATTACTTTTGACACTAAAGAACTGGGCGACTTCGTCATCGCCAAAAGTTTAACCGAACCGCTCTACCATCTCGCCGTGGTAGCCGATGATTTAACCCTCGGCGTCACTCATGTGATTCGCGGCGAAGATCATATTTCCAATACGCCGCGGCAAATTTTGCTACTGGAAGCGCTAGGGGGTAACAAACCGATTTACGTTCACTTACCGCTGATTTTGGCTCCGGACCGGTCCAAATTATCCAAACGGCACGGCGCCGTGTCGGTAGTGGAATACCGCGCGCGCGGTTTTCTGCCGAACGCGCTGGTCAATTATCTGGCGCTATTGGGCTGGAATTCCGGAACGGCTAAAGAAATTTTTTCGCTGGCCGAATTGACGAAACGATTTTCTTTAACTAAAGTTCAAAAAGCCGGCGCGATTTTTGATTTAGTAAAACTGAATTGGTTGAACCGGGAATACTTGAAACGATTGTCGGATAATAACTTGGTCAATCAACGGCCAGCCGGGGCGGATGAAAAAATAGTGCGCCAAATTCTGCCGTTAATCAGAGAGCGAATGACGGTCTTGACCGATTTAATTCAATTGCTTGGAGCGGGCGGCGAATTTGATTATTTTTTTCAGCCGCCGTCTTATGAACGCGGATTATTGAAAAATCAAACGCATTTTTCCGAACTGCGCGCGCGGCTGGAAACGCTGCCGGATGATCAATTTACGGCCGCTGAAATTAAAGCCGCGCTGATGCCCTATGCCGATCGCGCTGGAAGAGGGGAGGTGTTTTGGCCTTTTCGCGTTGCTCTGACTGGCCGGGAAAAATCCACCGACCCGTTTACGGTCGCGGCGATTTTAGGAAAAACCGAAACATTGAGCCGTCTGGTTTATGCCGAGAATTTGGTTTAAACTCCTTGTCTGGTTTTTGGTTTGGCTGGCGATCACCGCGCACGCGGCGACGCTTGAAGAAATCCGGAACCAAATCAGCGATCGGAACGACGAGATCAGAAAATTAGAAACGCAGATCAACGCTTACCAGAAAGAATTGCAAACGATCGGCCAGACCAGCCGGAGTCTGCAAAGCGAGATCGCGCGGTTGGAGACGACGCGCAAAAAATTAGCCGCCGATATTCAGGTGACGGAACAAAAAATTATCAAGACCAATTTGGCCATTGAGCAATTGACTTTGGAAATCGGGAACAAGGGGCAAACGCTGGAGCGGCGTCGCGCCGCCGTTGAAGAAAGTTTGAGACAATGGCGCCGGTTGCAAGATTTATCGCCGGTGGAAATAGTTTTACGTTATAATCATTTTTCCGATATTTTGACCGAGCTTGGTGCTTTAGCGGCTTTTCAACGTCAGCTGGAACAGGACATTTTTTTAGTCTCAAAATTAAAGAGTGAATTAGAAACGACCCGTTTAGCCACGGAAACCGAACGAAAAAGTTTGGCTGCCTTAAAACTCCGATTGGCGGATCAACGGCAAATCGCTCAAGAGAATCAATTAACCAAAGACCAATTATTAAAACAAACAAAAAACCAAGAGACTAATTACAAGAAATTATTGGCCGAAACCGTGACGCGCAAAGAGGCCTTTGAAAAAGAATTGACGGATCTGGAATCCCAGCTGCGGATTTATATTGATTTCAATAAACTGCCGCCGGCCGGAAAGGGAATTCTCAACTGGCCGCTGCAAAATATTTTTGTGACTCAAGAATTCGGTAAAACGGTGGCGGCTAAACGGCTTTATGTTTCGGGCACTCACAATGGAGTGGATTTTCGGGCGAGTATCGGAACACCGGTCTTAGCGGCAGCACCGGGTCTGGTTAAAGGAACGGGGGATACGGACACGGCTTGCCGCGGCGCGTCCTACGGCAAATGGGTTCTGATCGAACACTCTAACGGTTTGAGCACGATTTACGGTCATCTGTCTTTGATCAAGACGGCCACCGGCCGGACGGTGACGACCGGCGAAACCATCGGCTACAGCGGCCAGACTGGTTATTCCACCGGACCGCACTTGCATCTCTCGGTCGTCGCGACTCAAGGTCTGCGCTTGGCGACTTATAATTTCAAATCTTGTGCCGGCGCAAAAATTACTATGCCCTTGGCCGACCCGAGTGCCTATCTTAATCCTTTGATTTACTTGTAAAGCGGGGAGTCAGTAATTATAATTAACTGATTATGTTGATAAATAAATTTGCTGGCCGCCAGCCAAACAAATCGGCCGGTCTGATTAAAATTTTGTTATTTTTGATCCTGGTGGTTGTCTTGTTGACCTATCTAAAGATTGATTTGAGGCAAATAGTGGATACTTACTGGCAAAAGATTTTTATAGACAAGTAGGTTGAAATATGCTAGCCTGGGACAGGAATTGATAGGTTGTTTGGGTTGAATCAATTCCATCCTTAATTATCAAGCTATTTTGATAAACTAGACAATTTATTGCCTAGTTTTTTAGTATCATTTTTACTATAACCAAAGTCGGCCTCGCCGGACTTCTGGCGGCGGCTCAATTAGGTTCAATGCCTCTAACCCCGATCACTTCAATCGTCACCGCGCCAGCGGCAGTTGAAGCAGTTGAATCAGCGGTTGAATCAGCCGAATTGACCGTCACGGTGATTAATTTAACTTCCGCTAAAACGGCCAATCCGATCATTGAGGTTCATTCGGCGCCGCCGGAATTGACGATTCCCGAATTGATTGAAAAGGTCAGCCGCGATTACAACCTTGACCCGCGGTTGGCTTTGGCGGTGGCTAAGTGCGAAAATAATTTTAAACACTATAATCAAGACGGTGAGGTCTTGCGCGGCCGAGCTAATCGTCACGATGTCGGTGTTTTTCAAATCAACGAACAATATCATTTGGCAAAAAGCCGCGAGTTAGGTTTTGATATTTATACGCCGGACGGCAATGTTGAATATGCCGTTTGGTTGATGAAAGCTTACGGCCGCGCGCCCTGGGTCTGGAGCCAGCCGTGTTGGAGCAAGGCAGTCTGATTGATTGTTGTGCGACGTTTATATTTTAGTTATCATTGTTGAATGCCGAATAAATTAAGATGGACGCTTGAAAAGATTCAAAATGGTTTTGAAAGGTTCAAAAAAGAAGCGGGACGATTTCCGACTGCTACCGAAATTGATTCTTGTGTTTATTTACCAAGTTCGCGGCAAATCCAACGACGATTTATTGGCGGGTTACCAGCTTTGCGTAAACAATTAAAATTAGATGGCCCCTTAGATTTTACTAAGGGTGTTTATAGTTCAAATAGGGCAAAAAGTATCAATAAACGCGCTCATAACCTTGAGCGAGAGATCTATAAATACCTTGTCCAAAGATTTGGAAAAATGTATGTTCATCGTGAATATTTTTTTACCGATGATCGACGGACACGAACAGATTTTTTTATCTATCATCGAGATGGTACTTTCTCTGTAGATATTTTTTATCCTAAGGACAGGAGGAATTTAAGTGGTTGTTTGAATAATAAATTAAGAACATATAGTAATACTATAATGTTACAGTATCCAGTTATATTTTTAATGATGAATGATAATATTACTGAAGAAGAAATAAATGGATTGTTAGCGAATAAAAAACAAAAACTGTCGTCATATCAAAAGGTAATGACCTTACGTCAATTTAAGAATTTTTGTGGTAATAAGAAAAATGTCGCGTAACATATTTGATAAAAAGATATATTGTGCGACCCTCCATCGGCGGGCAAATTCCCATCATAACCCCGGGCAATTGGCAGCCGGTGTATACCCCGCTCGCTTGGCGTCCTCAATTGTTTGAAACCAGATTTTATTTTCTTCTTTAATTTTAGTCGCCCCCGGACACCAAGGATAATGATACTTCGTGCCGTTTTTGGAACCGACAAATTTACCGGCTAAAATTTTGACCGTTGTTGTTGCTGCTACATTATCCGCCTCAATCCTAATCGGTTCTCTCGCCCCTTCCAGTTTGGTTAAACGTCCCAGACCGAAGCCCAAGACAGCCATCAGAAAAAAATTAACGATCAACAGTCGCGGCTTGATTTTTTCCCAATAATTTTTTAGACTTAAAGTATGGCTCATAGAAAAGCGGGCGGCACCGCTAAAAATTTACGCGATTCCCAACCGAAGTTTTTAGGGATTAAACTCTTTGACGGTGAAAGAGCTCGTTCCGGCGCGATTATTTTGCGTCAACGCGGCACGAACTTCATCCCGGGCAAAAACACCAGACTCGGCCGCGACCATACAATTTTTGCCCTGACTGCCGGCCGCGTCAAATTCCGGGACCGTCGGAAAGTCGGTTACAACTCCAAAGTGCGACACCTTAAGGAAGTTTCTGTGGTTTAATCGTAACTTTAATTTTACCCTCAATCGGACCGCTGACGATTTTCAGATCGTAATCGCCGAGCGCCTTAATCGGCCGTTCCAATTCCAGCCAGTCCGGTTCAATTTCAACTTTGCTTTCTTGTTTAATCGCTTCGGCCACGGCTAAGCGATCAAGACCTTGAAATAAATGGCCTTGTTCATTGGCACGGGCCTCTAAAGTGACCGTCTTTTCGTCTAATTGCCCAATCAATTCGGCGGCCTTGTCCTTCAGTCTAGTACGCTGCTGTTCCGCTTGTTTTTTCAACGACTCAATCTGTTTGAGCGTCAATTGATCGGCCAGCAACGCCAGACCGTGCGGCAAAAGATGGTTTCGCGCGTAGCCGCCGGCAACATTTTTCACTTCAAACTTTCGTCCAACCCCTCGGATATTATCCAAAAGCACAATTTTCATGGGTCTAATCTTACTTGATTCCCCCACCGCCGCTACTTGACAAAATAGTATAATGAATATAGATTAAATACGGAATAGGTGTGCTAGATCATCAATCATGTGGTTGGTAGATCAAAAATCAGAGACATTGATTGACGAGGGAGAAAAATTGTGCCTAAAAAAGACCGTATTATAATTTGTCTTGGTTTCTTGGTGGCGGTTCTGTTTGTGGAATTTGTGACATTGTTGATTATAGATAAATATCGTTCATGGATTGAAAACCACGAGGTTATCCTGAACGATACTAGTGGACAACTCAGTTTTTGCCAAGGACAAATCAGTCAGATTCTTGACGAAACTGAATTTCGTCAGGTGATTGAGGTGGCGGATTGCAATCGGGATGGGTTGCCACCGCGCTTAGAAAATGCTGTGTTCGTGGGCAATAAACCGCCGGTTCTTGGCCAACCAGTGGTATTGTATCGGATTGTTTTCAAACCTCCATCTTCGGATGGTCTCGATCTGATTGTTTCTCTAGCTAGACCAAGGTGAGCAAACAAAGAACAAAGTTTGAACCCCATGAGCGATCGTCAGCGGTCGCTCTTTTTTTGGTTGAGGATTTCAATCGTTTTATTCAGTTGCGGGTCAAAAT
>DATECC010000034.1:0-2779 GCA_036516635.1 Minisyncoccota bacterium
AGCATATGCAGAGGCGCGGCGGAAACCGTCTGCGGTTTTGGCGGCCATAACGGATTTTGCCAGATTGTCGGCCAGCCGGAAAAAATCCAACCGGCGACGATGATAAAAATAATCAACGCTGAAAATATTTTACGCCAACGCATTTTAGTCTGATACACTAAAAATCGGGTCAAACGGCGAGGCATAATCTCCCGCCAAAGGCGATATTTCGTTGGACGACCAAAAATTACCGTTCGGATTACTAGGATTAGCGGTGTTATCACTGCAAAAAGTTCCGACCACATAATAATCGGATCGCGGCGGCAGAAAAATTTCCGCGTTAACCGACAAATCGTCAGTTGTAAAAGTTTGACTGCAAAAACTGCCGCCGCCGCAGCTACCGCCAGTTTCGGTCAAAGAATTCACGAACACCCACCAATATTTAGCCGGCGGCATTTCTCCGGAAGAACCGCAAATTTCGCTGATGTCATCGACCGTCAGGGTAAAAGTTTTTTTGGCAGCAGAAATGTCGGTTGGAGCAGGGGAGATGGTTGGAACAGTAACGGGGGCGTCAACGGAAACACTAGAAGTGGCAAAAGTTGTAGTTGCCATCAAATCGGTGGAAGTTGAAGTCGGATCAGTGGTCGTCGCTGACACCGCTTGAACAACGGAAAAAACAATAACGGCCGATAATAATTTTTTCATCTCAAAAATTATGCTAAATTATAGCACAAGCCGAATCACTGCCAAACGCGGCCCTATCGTCTAATGGTTAGGACACAAGCTTCTCAAGCTTGGAATCCGGGTTCGATTCCCGGTGGGGTCAAAACTGGGAGCAAGGCGACAAGCTTTGACCCCAAGCGAGTGAACTACTTCACTCGCATCCAACCTGCCAGCCGCAGGCGAGGAATCGAAAAGGTTGAGCTTATTTCTTTCGAGAAAGGCGAAACCTGCACCATTCCCGTAGGGAAAGATTCCCGGTGAAAAAACTTAGTGCTTTGTGACCAAAGTGAAAAATCAACCTGTTTTATGCTATAATCGCCCCAATGCCGACTTGGTTAATAATTGTTTTGGCGATTATGGCCGGCGCCGCGGCCGGCGCGATTTGGTGGCGGATTTCAAGCGGCCGAAAGAACAAAAATCAGAGTGAAAATGACAGCGGCTTTTTGCTGTTGCAAAATCAATTAAGTGAACTCGTCAAAATTGTGGATCAAAAATTAACGGAATCCAGCCGGACGATGTTTGATTCGTTGCGCAACCAAGCCAACGAATCTAACAAAATTATCCGCGATATCGTCCAGGAATTGACCAAGGTCGGGGAGGGCCAAAAGCAAGTGCTGAATTTCGCCGACCAGCTCAAAAATCTTCAGGACATTCTCAAAAATCCGAAACAACGCGGCGTCCTCGGCGAGTATTTTTTGGAAACTTTGCTCAAAAATGTTTTGCCGACCGGCAGTTATCAGATGCAATACCCCTTCCGCGACGGCACGATCGTGGATGCCGCGGTGTTTGTTAAGGATAAAATTATTCCGATTGATTCAAAATTTTCGCTGGAAAATTACAATCGTCTGGCCGAGGAAAAGGACCCGGCCGAGCGCGAGCGGCTGGAAAAATTGTTTAAACAGGATCTAAAAAATCGCATTGATGAAACGGCGAAATATGTCAAACCGAGTGAAGGAACGATGGATTTCGCTTTTATGTTTATTCCGCATGAGGCGATTTATTATGATCTGTTGATCGCCCAAGTCGGCGCGGTCAAGGTCAACACGCGCGATTTGGTGGAATACGCCTTCAAGGACAAACATGTGATTATCGTGTCGCCGACTTCTTTTTTGGCTTATCTGCAAACCGTTTTGCAGGGATTAAAAGCGCTGCAGATTGAAGAATCGGCCAAAGAGATCCGCGCGCGCGTGGAGGATTTGGGACGGCATCTAACTTCATACGAGGACTATTTGCGCAAGCTCGGCGTTTCGCTCGGCACCTCGGTCAATCAATATAATTTGGCCTATAAGGAATTGAAAAAAATTGACAAGGATGTAACGCGGATCACTGGCACCAGTCCGGAGATTGAAACACTAACTCTTGATAAACCGAGTGCGATTGAGGAATAATAGAACTTATGAAAAAGCACAACCAGATCGGAAAAAAACCAGGCGCGCCGGCGTATCGCACGCCGGCCTGGTTCAAAAACGCGCCGAATCGAAAAGGCTTCCGGCCATCTTTCCGTCGTCCTAGTATTTAAAATAATAATCTCAAAAGATGTCAAGTAGATAAAAGGTTTAAAATATTATAGTCTTAAAGCCATGAAATTAGCGGTCATCAAAACCGGCGGGAAGCAATATCGGGTGGCGGAAGGGGAAGTGTTGAAGATTGAAAAATTGGCGACCGCCGATCAAAAAATTACTTTTGATGAAATTCTATTGGCGGCGGACGGTGAGAAAGTGCAAATCGGCCGGCCAATGGTCGCCGGCGCTAAAGTGGAAGCGGAAAATCTCGGCGCCGGCCGAAACAAAAAAGTTTTAGTTTTCAAATACAAGTCTAAAACCCGCTACCGCGTCAAACGGGGGCATCGCCAACCGTTCACACAGGTCAAAATTTCTAAGCTCGATTTTTAAGCGCGTTTCTCAAAGTTTCGGCGTCGGAGTATTCCAATTCAGTGCCGGTGGACAAGCCGCGTCCTAAAATCGTGATTTTAATTTTACTCGGCGCCAGCATTTTCTGGAGATACTCGTTCGTATTGTCGCCTTCGGGATTGACGGCGAGGGCGATGATTATTTCCCGCCATTGATTTTTGGCGGTT
>DATECC010000035.1:0-3116 GCA_036516635.1 Minisyncoccota bacterium
TCGCCGCTCCCTCCACGCGCTCCAAGGTGGATTTATATGAGAACTTTATTTATTTGATTTTTCATTTTCCGATTTGCCATCTGTGCTACGGCAAACGGCCGCTGACCGGCGAAGATACTGAAGAAATTGATTTTATCATCGGCCAAAAGTTTCTGTTGACCGTTCACTATAAACCGGTGGAAAGTTTGACTGAATTCACCCGAATTTTTACGACCAATTATCTGAAAGAGCGCAATCATAAGGCGCACGCCGGTTATATTTTTTATTATTTAATGCGACATCTCTATAGCTCTTTGTCCACCGGATTGGATTATGTCAATAATGTTCTGAAACAGGCCGAACAGAAAATTTTTGCCGGCGAGGAAAAGACGATGATTCAATTGCTAGCGTCCATCAACCGTAATTTATTTGATTTTCGCTGGGCGTTGAAAACCCACCGGCAAATTCTTGATTCCCTGGTGGTCGCCGGACAGGAATTTTTCGGCCCAGGTCTTAAATATTATCTGGCGGCGATCGCTGGCGAATATGAAAAAATCTGGAATATGCTGGAAAGCAATCGCGAAACCTTTCTTGATTTGCGCCAAACCAATGAATCAATGTTATCCATCAAAACCAACGAGACTATCAAACTACTGACCGTATTGGCGTTTATCTTCTTTCCGTTGACGATCATTACCCAATTTTTCGGTATGAATATGAGTCTGCCGTTGATGGATCGGCCGGACGGTTATTGGCTGATAATCGGCTTAATGGTAATCGTTTCCGTCGTTATGTTTGTCTGGGCCCGTTTTCGCCGATGGCTTTAACTTTTTTTAATACTCTGACGGCCAAGACCGAAGTATTCGTGCCATTGGCGCCGCCAGTGGTGAGTTTTTATACTTGCGGCCCGACGGTTTACGCGCCGCCGCATCTCGGCAATTTGCGCACTTTTGCCACCGGCGATTGGCTTCGGCGAACGCTTAGCCGTTTCGGCTACACTGTGCGGCAGGTCATTAACATCACCGATGTGGACGATAAGACCATCGCTGGCGCCCAAGCGGCTAATCTGACGCTGAAAGATTTCACCGAACGCTATGAACAAATGTTTTTAGCCGATTTGGCCGCGCTTAATATTCTCCGACCGGCGGCTCTGCCGAAAGCGACTGATTTTGTCGGTCAAATGATCATTCTGATTGAAAACTTGTTAAAAAAAGGTTCGGCCTATCAAACTGACGATGGAATCTATTTTAAGATTGTCGCTTTTCCCGATTACGGCCGGCTGGCCAAATTGGCTAAAATCAAAACTAACGAAACCGACCAAGCGGATTTCGCTCTTTGGAAATTCTATAAACCGAGCGATGGCCCGACGGTCTGGGCCGCGCCCTTCGGGCGCGGCCGGCCGGGCTGGCACATTGAGTGTTCAGCGATGATCGCAGCCGCGCTGGGCGAACAGATTGACCTGCATCTCGGCGGCACCGATTTGATTTTTCCCCACCACGAAAATGAACGCGCGCAGTCGGAAAGTTTGAGCGGCCGGCCGCTGGCGCGTTATTGGCTGCACTCGGCCTTCGTCACGATGGCCGAAGAAAAAATGGCCAAGTCTGCCGATAATGTCATCCGTCTGACGGATCTGGTAGAAAAAAAGATTTCGCCGTTCGCCTATCGTTATCTTTTGTTGACCGTTCATTACCGCACTTTGCTTAATTTTTCTTGGACCGCGCTCGCGGCCGCCGCGCGCGCTTACGAAAAACTACAAACCTTGGTAACCGAGTGGGCCGATGCTGGCGTCGGCGCCGTGCTTAAAAATTACGAGCAAAAATTTAATCAGGCCCTGGCCGCCGATCTGAACTTGCCGCAGACACTAGCGGTCGTCTGGGAAATGATTAAAGATGATAAACAAAAACGCCGCGACAAATTAGCGACCTTAATTGACTTTGATCAAGTTTTAGGACTTAATTTAGAAACTCCGGCCGCGGCGCCAGAAATTCCAGAAACGGTTAGAACCCTCGTTGCCCAAAGGGAAACGGCCAGACAACAAGCCGATTGGCCGGCGGCCGACCAATTGCGTCAACGAATTGCGACCTTGGGTTATGCCGTCAAAGACACCGCCGCCGGCACTCAAATAAATCCGACTAAATAATTTGCTATCCCCTTTTCATCCCCCGATTAAGTTTGGTGTTTTCGGTTTTTAGCTTTACACTTTTCAGGATGACTACTGTCGCTCCGTTTGTTAAAACCGGAATTCGCGTGCCGCCTCAGGATCTGACGGCCGAGCAGGCCTTGCTCGGTTCCATTATGATCAAGCCGAGCGGCCTTAACGATTTGCTTACCGTTATCAGTTCAGACGATTTTTATTCCGAGCGTCATCGGCGCATTTATCGCGCGATGCTCAAGTTGTTTGATAAAAATCAGCCGATTGATCTGGTCGCCCTCACTTCCAGTTTGACCGAAAGTAAACAACTTGATGGTATCGGTGGCGCCAGTTATCTGGTGGAATTGACCAACACCGTGCCATCGGCCAGCAATTTGAAATATTACGCTGAAACGGTGCGAAAAAAAGCGCAATTGCGGCGCTTGATTGATTCGGCCGAGCATTTATCGGAACTCGGTTACCACGAAGAAGAAGAAATAGAATCAATTTTTGAAAAAGCCGAAAAAACGATTTTCGGTCTGGTTAATTTTTCGCGCCAGACTTTTACCAGTTTGAAAGACACTTTAGTTGAAGCCTGGGAACGGTTTGAACGCCTACACAAGTCTGGTGGAGGAATCCGTGGCTTGGCAACCGGTTTCAAAAGTTTAGACGATCGCCTGTCCGGTTTGCAACGTTCCGATTTAATTATTCTGGCCGCCCGACCGTCAATGGGTAAAACTTCGCTGGCGCTGGACATCGCGCGACAGGTGGCCAAACGTAATGTGTCGGTCTGTATTTTTTCATTGGAGATGAGTTCGCAACAATTGGTTGACCGGTTGATTGCCGCCGAAAGCCATGTGGATTCATGGAAATTGCGCACCGGCCGCTTATCGGCGGATAATGAATTTTCCAGTATTCGCGACGCCTTGGACACTTTGTCCAAAGCGCCGATTTTCATTGACGATGATCCGTCAAACAACATTACCAAAATGAAATCGGTGGCGCG
>DATECC010000036.1:0-5537 GCA_036516635.1 Minisyncoccota bacterium
GATTGAATTTGATGAACAGATCATTGGTGAATCAGGCCTGGCCGAGGCGGTGGAGTCGGCCGGTTATCAGCTGGAAGTCGGCACCAAGACCCAAGCCGACCGAGGTTCTCATCAGCACGATCATTTGGAAATGGAACGAGGGGACCAGATAAAAATCCTGAAGCGCAAACTGATCATTGGCGGGATTCTGGCGTTGATTATATTTTTAGGCAGTTTCCCGGACTGGTTCTCTTTTATGCCGCCGATTCTGAACAGCAACTGGCTGCTCTTAATTTTAACCACCCCTGTGCAATTTTGGGTCGGCGCGCAATTTTACAGTGGACTCAAAATGCTCGTCAGATATCGCACCGCCGATATGAATACCCTGATTGCCGTCGGAACATTGGCGGCTTATTTCTATAGCGCGGCCGTCACGGTCTTTCCAAACTTTTTCGCCCAAGGAGGAATGCCGTCGGCGATCTACTTTGACACCTCGGCGATCATTATCGTCCTGATTCTTTTGGGAAAATATTTTGAGGTCCTGATGAAAGGGCGGGCCTCGGCGGCCATTAAAAAACTTATCGGCTTGCAACCTAAAACTGCCAAAGTCGTCAGGGACGGACAGGAAGTGGAGATACCGATCAGCGAGGTGGTCGTCGGTGAGTTGATCATTGTCCGGCCCGGGGAAAAAATTCCGACGGACGGTAAAATCATTGACGGGGAGTCGGAAATGGACGAATCCATGATCACCGGAGAATCAATGCCGGTTCATAAAAAAATCGGTGATGCGGTGATCGGCAGCACCATCAATAAATTCGGCACCGTCACTTTCCGCGCGACCAAAATCGGCCGAGACACGATGCTGGCGCAAATTATCAAAATGGTGGAAGCGGCCCAGGGTTCCAAGGCGCCGATTCAACGACTAGCCGATCTCATCTCCGCTTATTTTGTGCCGGCGGTCTTTATCATCGCCGGTTTGACTTTTATTTTTTGGTTTTTTCTCGGACCAGCCTCGGCGAGTCTAGGCGGGCCGGCCCCCGCTTTCACTTTTGCCCTGATCAACTTTGTGGCCGTCCTGATTATCGCCTGCCCCTGCGCTCTCGGTCTGGCCACCCCGATGGCGATTATGGTTGCCGCCGGCACTGCCGCCGGACGGGGGATTTTGATCAAGGACGCCGCCGCCCTGGAAATCGGCGGCCAGATTGATACGATCATTTTGGACAAAACCGGCACGCTGACGGCCGGGAAACCGGCGGTGACGGATATTTTAGGCGCTAGCCTACAGCTAGCGGCGAGCGTGGAAAATAAATCGGAACATCCTCTGGCCCAGGCAATCGTCAACGAGGCCAAGAAAAAAAATCTTGAACTGCTGGAAGTTAGAAATTTTCAAGCGATTCCTGGACACGGAGTTTCGGCGGACTGGAACGATCAGAAAATTTTATTAGGCGCCAGAAAGTTGATGGCCGACAATCAAATCAGTCTCGCGGCCTGGGAAGAAAAAATCAGCCAGCTGGAAAACCAGGGCAAAACGGTGATGATTCTGGCGGCGGCTGGAAAAATTATCGGCGCGCTGGCCGTCGCCGATGTCTTGAGACAAGAGTCAATTGAAATGGTCCGAACGCTCAAACGGCACCGGATTGCCGTTTGGCTGTTGACCGGGGACAATGAACGCACCGCCCGAACGATCGCGGCGCAGGCCGGTATCGATCAGGTGCTGAGCGAAGTCTTGCCCGACCAAAAATCGGAAAAAGTGCGCGAATTGCAAGCGCAGGGGAAAAAGGTCGCGATGGTCGGCGACGGCATTAACGACGCGCCGGCGCTGGCCGCCGCCGATCTCGGCATCGCGATGGGTGAGGGGACCGATATCGCCATGGAATCAGCCGGCATCACCTTGCTCCGGGGAAATTTAACGCTGATTCCCGAGGTGATCAAAATTTCTAAACAGACGATGGGTATCATCAGGCAGAATCTGTTCTGGGCGTTTTTCTACAATATCGCTTTTATTCCGGTGGCCGCCGGCGCGCTTTATCCGTCTTTCGGCATCTTACTCAATCCAATTTTTGCCGCGGCGGCGATGGCTTTTTCCAGTTTGAGCGTCATTCTGAACTCCTTGCGGTTGAAAACCAAATAGTTTAAAATGAACCAGCCGATCAAAATATGAAATCACTCGTTGTTATTTTTTTAATTTTCAGCTTCGCCGCGGCCGCGGTTTTTAGTCTTTTGGCAATGAATCACGGTTTAGATCACGCCGCCGGCGCCGGCGGCTGTTTCGGCGCCTTGACGCAAAAAATTGATTGTCAGAAAGTGATTGACCCGCTGGTCTTTTTTAATTTTCATCTTAATGCCTTTCGCAGTTTCTCCACGGCCGTCTTCGGCCAAAACCTCCCCAGTCTTTTGTGGTTGATCGTTCTGTTTTTGATTGGCTGGCTTTGGCTATTAATCAAACCCGTCGGTCCAAACGCCGTTAATTTTCATCCGCTTTTAAAAACCAGTCCAGAATCAGCCGTTTCGGTTCCACTGTCGCCATTGAGGCGCTGGCTCGCGCGGCACGAACATAGTCCGACAATTTTTCTTAGCTAGGACCGCCGCCCCTCGCGCGCGTCCAGTTTTTGATCTCCTCTAGCAACGGAGTCGTTTAATCGTTTAATTGTAATTTTTTCGCTTAATAAACTAATATTAATCATTATGACTAAAAACACTATTGCCACCATCTTAATTATCATTCTGGTTTTTATCGGAGCAATCTGGCTGGCCAAACCGCGCGGCATTCCGGACGGAGCGAATGTCGCTGCGGTGGGCACACAAACGCCACCAATCGTCCGTGCCGATGAACCGGCGCTGACGGCCGCCGAGACCTTCTTCAATTTCGGCGCCGTGCCGATCAATCAGGGATTGGTCAAACATGACTTTAAGGTGATCAACTCATCGGCCGCCGCCGTCAAAATCTCAAAAATTTACACTTCCTGCATGTGCACGACCGCTTCCATCATCACCAGCCAGGACCGAAAGGGGCCGTTCGGTATGCCCGGCCACGGTCTGGTGCCGAAAGCCAACGCCATCATCGCCGCCGGCGAGAAAGCAACTATTGAGGTGGTTTTTGATCCGGCGGCGCATGGTCCGGCCGGCGTTGGCCGCATTGAACGGGAGATTTATCTGGAAGACGAACGCGGCGAGCAAACTATCTTGAAGTTTGAAGCCACCGTCACGCCTTAACTTAATTGCCATGATGGAAAACAAAAAAAGTAAAATCTGGTGGCTCGTCGGGGCCGCCGCCATCATTATCGGTCTCGCGCTGGTTCTAAAATTTTACGCCGGCGCTTCCACAATCATCTGGAACATCAGCGCCGGCGGCAAATGGCTCCTGCCGCTCGTCAGCATCACGGCGCTCGTGGACAGTCTTAATCCCTGCGCCTTCTCCATTCTCATCTTAACGATCGCCTTTCTCTTGAGTATCGGCCGCTTGCGTTCTAATATCCTGAAAATCGGCGGCGTCTACATTTTTGGCGTCTTCACGGCTTACATCCTGATCGGTCTGGGTCTGCTGAAAATTCTCCACTTCTTCAATACACCGCACTTTATGGGCCGGGTCGGCGCCAGTCTCTTAATCGCCCTCGGTCTCATTAACCTGCTCCAGGAATTATTTCCGAATTCGCCGGTTAAATTGCGCTTGCCGCAATTAAGCCACGGCCTGATCGCGCGCGTAATGGCTAAAGCCTCGGTGCCGGCCGCTTTTATTCTCGGCGGCTTGGTCGGTCTCTGCGAATTTCCTTGCACCGGCGGCCCGTATCTGATGATTCTGGGATTGTTGCATGATCAAGTTACTTATTTCAGCGGCCTCGGTTACCTGTTCCTCTACAACTTGATTTTCGTTCTGCCGCTGGTCATCATTCTGGCTCTGGCCAGCCAAAAATCTCTGCTTGACCGGATTGAAGATTGGCAAAACCGGCGCAAAAAACTGATGCGCCGCGCCGGCGGTCTGGCGATGGTCGCCCTCGGTCTGATTATCTTGTTGATCTAAAAATAAAAATATGATTACCGCCGTTATCTCAATTCTGATTATCACGGCCACTGTCTGGCTGGCGACGAAAAAATCAGCGTTCAAAATTTGTCCCATCTGCGCCGGCGTCAGTTTGACCTGGATGTGGTTGCTGGTCGGCCTCTGGTCGGGAAAATTAGCGCCGATTGATTATCAATTACCAACCGCCGTTCTGATGGGCGGCACGGTCGTCGGTCTAATGGCCAAACTAGAATCGAAGATCAAACCGAAACTGGCCATGCTCTGGAAAACGATCTTTATTGTTTCGGGATTTTCGGCCGCCGCCAGTCTGCTCGCCGGCGACTGGTTGGTTGGCGCGGCGGGAATTATTCTGGCGATGGTGGCGACCCTCGCTCTCAAAACGACGCCGGCCGAAATGGAAAAACAAACCTCAACCGCCACCAAAGAACTTGAAGAAAAAATGAAAAATTGCTGCTAATTATGAACACCGCCATTGATTGGTCAAAACTTAGCGCCAACGATCTGCCGCGCATCGGTCGCACGCCGCTCATCCAACTGGGTAATATTTTCGCCAAATTGGAATCAACTAATCCCACGGGCAGCATTAAAGATCGCATCGCTTTGGCGATGATTGAGGGCGCCGAGCGCGAGGGTAAACTCAACCCCGGCGATATGATCGTTGAACCGACCAGCGGCAACACCGGCATCGCGCTCGCCTTCATTGCCCGCCTCAAAAATTATCCGCTAACCATCGTTATGCCGGAGCAGATGAGCGAGGAACGCAAACAGATTTTACGTTGGCTCGGCGCGCGGCTGATTCTGACGCCTCGCGCCGGTGGTTTCCCCGACACCATGCGCCGCGCCAAGGAATTAGCGGCCGCACCGCGCTGTTTTATGCCGAATCAATTCGCCAATCCTGATAATACATCGGCGCAAGAAGAAACCGGTCGTGAAATTCTGGCCGCCGTCGGTGGCATTGAAGCTTTGGTCGCCGGCGTCGGTACCGGTGGAACATTGATGGGTTTGGCGCGCGCGATTAAACGAGTGTCTCCGAAACTTAAAGTTTTTGCCGTTGAGCCGGCCGAGGCACCGATCATTTCCCAAGGCCAAAGGGCGCAAATTAATGAGCATCAGATTCAAGGCATCGGCGATGGGTTTATTCCCGATTTGCTTGATCTTAAACAAATTGATGATTGCCTGATGGTCACCAGTCAGGAAGCCATCGCCTGCGCGCGGCAGCTCAAACAAGAATCAAACCTTGATGTCGGCATCAGTTCCGGCGCCAACATTGCCGCCGCCCGTCGCCTCGCGTCCCGTTTCCGTCGCCTCGTCACCGTTCTACCTGATAGCGCTGAAAAATATCACAGTTTGGGCCTATGATTAAAAACCTTAAACCAATCATCTATGGACTGGCCGCCGCCCTAATTTTGCTGGGGGGTTATTGGACAATCGTCAATCTCATCTCGGGTCGGGAATTCGCCGCCGCTCAATTTAGTGCTTATTGGTATTTCTTCATCAGTTTGGCCGTCGGTTTCGGTTTGCAAATCGGACTCTACACCCA
>DATECC010000037.1:0-3471 GCA_036516635.1 Minisyncoccota bacterium
GGTGATGGCCGGCGTCCACTGGCCGCTGGATGTTTTAGGCGGTTTGGCGCTGGCGATTTTCACCACGGCCGCGGCTTTATTTTTAACTCGTTTAATCAACCCGGGGTTTGGCCATGAACGTTAGTTTTTTTGAGAGCGGGAACAATCACTTGACGAACCCGACAATCCGCCTATAATACCGTTGTCAAAACTGATTATTAGTTTAAGGTTACAATTATTATGAGCAACAAGATCAATGTTCAACCGCTCGGCGACCGCGTGCTGGTTGAGCCGTTAATTGACGAAAGGGAGGGAAAATCCAAGCACAGCGGGATTATCATTCCGGATACCGTCAGCAAGGAAAAATCGGAACGGGGGGTGGTGCTGGCTGTCGGCGCCGGCCGGCTGACCGATGAAGGCAAGGTCCTGCCGCTGCGGGTGAAGAAGGGGCAAAAAGTCATTTTTGCCAAATACGGTCCAGATGAAATCAAGGTCGGCGACAAGGAATATTTTATTATCAGCGAATCTAGTATTTTAGCAACTTATGAGTAAACAAATTATTTACGACGATCGGGCGCGCCAGCTTTTGAAGAGCGGCGTGGACAAAGTGGCGAACGCCGTGCGGGTGACGATCGGCCCGAAGGGTCGCAATGCCGTTATTGACAAGGGCTACGGCGCGCCGATGATTACAAACGACGGCGTGACCATCGCCAAAGAAATTTCGCTCAAAGATAAAGTGGAAAATATGGGCGCGGAAATTATTAAAGAAGTAGCGTCCAAAACTAATGACATCGCCGGCGACGGCACGACCACGGCGGTGATCCTAACCCAGGCGCTCGTGGCGGAAGGTTTTAAGAAAACGACTCTCGGCGTCAACGCGATGGGTATCCGGCTCGGCATTGAAGCCGCCGCGCGCGAGGTGGTCGCGGCGCTCCGCTCGCTGGCCAAACCGATTAAAAACAAACAGGAAACCAAACAAGTGGCGACGATCTCGGCCGAGTCCGCGGAATTTGGCGAGATTATCGCCGACGCCATTGAAAAAGTCGGCAAGGACGGCGTGGTCACGGTGGAAGAGTCGCAATCGTTCAGCGTGGAATCCGAACTGGTGGAAGGCATGCAATTTGATAAGGGTTATGTTTCGCCCTATATGATCACCGATCCGGAGCGGATGGAGTCGGAATATAATGATGCGTTAATTCTTTTGACCGACAAAAAAATCTCGGCGATCAAAGACATTTTGCCGGTGTTGGAAAAGATGGCCAATTCCGGTAAAAAAGAGTTAGTGATTATCGCCGAGGATGTGGACGGCGAGGCGCTGGCGACTTTGGTCGTCAATAAGATCCGCGGCGTGTTCAACACTTTGGCGATCAAAGCGCCCGGTTTCGGCGACCGGCGGAAGGAAATGCTTGAGGACATTGCCATTTTGACCGGCGGCAAAGTGATTTCGGAAGAAGTCGGTCTAAAATTGGAAAACACCGATCTGGCGATGCTTGGCCGCGCGCGGAAAGTCGTCGCGGCCAAAGAGGCGACAACGATCGTCGGCGGCAAGGGCAAAAAGTCAGACTTGGACGCGCGGATCGCGCAAATTAAAAAACAGATTGACGCCACCGATTCGTCTTACGATAAGGAAAAACTGAAAGAACGGCTCGGCAAATTGGCCGGCGGCGTGGCCGTGATTAAAGTCGGCGCGGCCACCGAGTCGGAGATGAAATACAAAAAATTGAAAATTGAAGACGCAGTGGAAGCGACGAAAGCGGCGATTGAGGAGGGGATCGTTGCCGGCGGCGGCGCGGCTTTTCTGCGCGCCGGCGCGCTGGTGGCGAAGAAGGAAATCAAACCGACCGCCGCCGATATTGCCCACGAGTTTTCGGTCGGCGTCGCGATTTTACTCAAAGCTCTGGAATCGCCGTTGCGACAGATCGCCGTCAACGCCGGTAAGGATGACGGTTCGGTGATCGTTGATCAAGTGAAGCAGAGCAAGGGCAATCAGGGCTACGACGCGGCGTCGGATAAGGTGGTGGACGATATGTTTGCAGCCGGCATCATTGATCCGGTAAAAGTGGCGCGGACCGGTCTGGAGCGCGCCGCTTCGGCTGCGGCCATTCTCTTAACCACCGAAGTCGCCATCGCCGAGGAACCGAAAGAAGAGAAGCCAATGCTGGACGGCGGCGGAATGCCGGGCGGTATGGGCGGCGGGATGGGGGACATGGATTATTAAACAGCCCAATCACATCGGGGCACCTTTGGTTTGGTATAAAAAATAAGCCGCCGTCGCGCCGACGGTGTTCGTAATCAAATCCAAAACGGTATCAAGACCATAACCTTTGGCGTCAATAAAAGTCTGATCGAAAAGAAGTTCGTAAATTTCCCAAGCCAGACCGACGACAATGATCGCGGTTAACGCCCGCTTGAAAGTTAAAACCGCCGGCGCGGCTTTTAATTGATTAAGCCAAATTAGAACTAACACCACCCAAACTCCGCCGAGGAAATGCATCATAATGTCGTACCACCAAATCAACCAATAATAATCGTTCTGGAGACTGATCAAATGGAGAGTAAAGATGGTCATCAACACCGCAAACATATTTTGAAACGGCGGTTTGAACATCGGTTAAGTTTAGCATGTTTTTATCTTTTGCTTGGTTAGGTAGTATGATATAGTGTCAATATGGACAGGGTGGACAAAGAAAAAATAGCGGATATTGCCAAAAGGCACAATTTGAAACTTTTGGTGCTTTTCGGTTCTCAAGCCACCGGCCACACGCATAAACAGAGCGATGTGGATGTCGGTTATCTGGCTGACCGCGAGATTGATTACCGCGAGAATTACGACATCTCGCTGGAACTGGCGCGGATTTTTAAGAATCCCGAGGTGGAATTGGTAAATATAAACAATGTTTCTCCAGAATTTAAAAAACAGGTGGCTGACACGGGGATTGTTTTGTGCGAAGATGACACATCAATTTTTGATCAGTTTAGAATATCTGCCTTCAAGCTCTATGTCGAAAGCAAACCCTTGCGTGAATTCCGGGCCGCCTCGATCAAGAAATTTATCCTTGCCCATGTTTAGCTCAAATATTATCCAAAGCCGGCTGGCGGCAATCAAAAAGTATATTGGGATACTTGAGCCAATTCTTCCAAAAGTGTCGGTGGGTTCACTGGAGATGTACGCGGTTGAGAGACTGTTCCAGTTGGTTGTTGATGCGGCCGTAGATATAAATACCCACATCATTACTAGGTCCGACCTCGAAACTCCCGATGATTATCAAGGGACATTCTTCATTCTCGCCGACAATAAAATTATCCCCAGAGAGTTTGCCGACAAAATTTACAAATCAGTGGGTCTGCGCAACCTTCTGGTTCATGGTTATGAGAAGGTTGATAAATCACAATCATTAGGTGATATTGCTAGTGGCATTAGCCAGTACACTGAATATATGAAATACATCGAAGAATTTATAGAAAAACCGAAAAGTTTATCGAATTAACAAA
>DATECC010000038.1:0-13737 GCA_036516635.1 Minisyncoccota bacterium
CGGCAATAAATTGGAAGCACGGGTCTTGTTCGTCGTCTATCTGGAACAGCATTTGGATAATTTGTTGCGGGCGATTGAAGATGCCGGACTAACAGTGGAAGATATCGTCGCCTCGCCGATCGCCGGCAGTTTGCCAACGCTCACCACTCAACAGAAGAATGTCGGTTGCATCTTGACTAATCTCGGTTCGCAGACAACAGCGATTATCGTTTATGAAGACGGCTTACCGCTTTCGCTTCAAATTCTGCCGCTCGGTTCAATGGATATTACTAACGACATCGCGCTCGGCTTGCGGGTGCCGCTGGATGAAGCCGAGCGTCTGAAATTAAGCAGCGAAAATATGCTGAACTTCAAGAAAAAACTGGATGAGATTATTGAAGCGCGGTTGTCCGATATGTTTGAATTGATTGAAAGCCATTTGAAAAAAATCGGCCGCAACGGCCTTCTACCGGCCGGGATTTTTATCACCGGCGGCGGCAGCCAGATCGCCAACATTGAAAAACTGGCCAAGGACGCCCTGCGTCTGCCGGCCAAAGTCTACTATCCGAACATTGTTGATCATCAGAGCAAAAACCAGATTAAAGACAGCGGTTTTCTCGTCACCTACGGTTTGTGCTTGTTCGGCCTCGGCACCGATTTGGAAGAGACGGTGACCAATCGCGTCATCCGCCGGACGAAAAACAAATTCCTCCGCTGGCTCAAAGAATTCCTGCCGTAAATCCCTTGCATAAGTTTAGAGGCGAGGTAAGATTAAAATCATGAAGAAGAAAGTATCCTATTCTGGCGACGAAATGAAGCGTTACCTAGGATCGCTCAAAGAACATTTTACTGACGGACTCAAAGCTATCGGCGAACAATATTTTGATTTAAAAAAAGGCATCAATAGGATTGATGCAAAATTAGACTCTCATACCGAAATGATTGGTAATATTATGATCCGATTGGAAGAAATCAAAAACGAATTCAAGCAGAAAGTGGACTATCAAGATTTTGCCAAATTACAAATCCGCGTGGCCCACCTTGAAGCTGCGAGTGGCGGCCGGCGGTAAAATCCCTTTATTTTAAGCCATCCGCCAGCTAGCGAATTAGCCCTTGACAATATAAAGTAAATATGATGACTTTCTATTAGACAGCGGGATGTTCCCCCTGTCACATTCGGTGAATGTGCCACTCGGTGGCAAAGGAGACGATCGTGATAGTTAAGATTGATTCGGTGAACTTTGAGAGTGTTATTGCCATCCTTGAGTTTGTTAACGGTGTGGACAATGTCTTACGCCTATCAGACTTTGACCAAGAAACCCTGAAGTCTCTGCCATTTCCTGTAAAGAGCATGGATTACGAGCCCTTCCAGGGATCTGGTGGTGGTGGTGGGAAAAATGAACTGCTCCCAAGCATGATCCTGATCAAATCAATCAAACCCGAGAATGGAACCTCAACTTTTGCGATGGATTTGGAGATTCGCGATCGAGTTTGGTTGAGCAACGGCGGATTTAGAATGGGTGATCGCAGAGACAGGAAGGAAAAGTGCGTTAAGGTCCCCGAGGATTTTTTGGTTAAGATTTATCGCTTAATCAAATTCTAACCAAGTTCACCAAACCACTTTCCAGAAGTGGTCAAACAAAATCTGGAACCCTCCGATTGTCATCGGAGGGTTTTTTCCTCCAATTTTTCTTTCAAACAAAATTATTCCATATCTATACGATCGTAGAATTATGGAATAATTTGATATTTTGTGAGTTAGCCGAAGATTTGCCTTTTAATTTTTTTCTGCTAATCTGAAACCAATATGCCGAAAATCAACCCGGAAATTGAGGCGTTTGCGCGGATTAAGGTCGTTGGCGTCGGCGGTTCTGGTAAAAACGCTGTCAATCATATGATTAATTCTAAAGTCCAAGGGGTAGATTTCATCGTCGTCAATACCGACGCCCAGGATTTGCACCATTCTTTAGCTAAACAAAAGGTTCATATCGGTAAAAATCTGACCCGCGGTCTCGGCACCGGCATGAATCCGGAACTCGGTCGCAAGGCGGCCGAGGAAAGCGTGGAAGAGATTCAAAATGTCATCAAGGGCGCGGATATGGTCTTTCTCGCCGGCGGCGTCGGCGGCGGCACGATGTCCGGCGCCGGACCGGTGGTGGCCAAAACTTCCAAAGATCAAGGAATTCTTACCGTCGCGATTGTCACCAAACCGTTCTTTTTCGAGGGCAGTCAGCGGCTGCAAATTGCCGAAGCGGCGATTGATGAATTGCGAAAAGAAGTGGACGCGCTGGTGATTATTCCCAACGACCGCCTGCTCGGTCTGATTGATAAGAATACGACTTGTTTTTCAGCTTTTGCCACTTGCGATGAAATTTTGCGCCAGGCGGTGGAAGGTATTTCCGATCTCATCACAACCCCGGGTTTGATCAATGTGGACTTCGCCGACATTAAAGCGATTATGTCCAACGCCGGTTCAGCGCTGATGGGCATCGGCCGCGGTTCGGGCGAGACCCGCGCCACCGACGCGGCGCGGCAGGCGATCAATTCGCCTCTATTGGATGTGTCCATTGACGGCGCGCGCGGCGTACTCTTCGCCATTGCCGGCGGTAAAGATATGACGATGTACGAAATTCAGGAAGCGGCCAAAGTGATTATTGAATCGGTTGATCCGAACGCCAAAATTATTTTCGGCGCCATTCACGACGACAAATTGAATAAAAATGAAATTAAAATTACGGTCATCGCTTCCGGTTTTCCGGAAACGGCGCGGAAAAAACCAATGATTACGATTGAATCAAAAAGCTCGAGCCCGAAGGAAATTTCGGCGGCGGCGGAAACTCCAATTTCGTCGGAACGTCAAATGCCGCCGCTTGGCGGCGGGCCGAAGCGGGCAGACATTGTCCGGCCGCCGTTAAGCGGACCGTTAAACAAAACCGATGAAGACGACAGCTGGTCGTCAATCCCCGCCTTTTTGAGACGAGCGAAGAAACCGTAGATATTTTAACTCCTCGTGGTTACGAATCACACTAATTACCTATTTCAAATATCGATGAACTGGAGAAATTTTACCATCTAGGTAGTGGGGCGATTAAGATTTATGATCATCGTGTCAACTTTGCTGGTTATCAAGCTCTTCGCGGTGGTAATTCTATGATAGAACAGTTGGCGACTATCAAGGGTGATCAATGGATCAGTATAGATTTTCTTCATAAGATAAACGATCGTCAATACAAACAAATTTTTGACAAAATTCTTTCCACCTTCCGGTTTGTGAAGTGATAGGTTTATGTTAGTATGCACTGTGGTAATGAATATTTTGAAACAGACCGAATTAAGCAAAAACGAATTTATAAAATTATTGAAAAATTAATCATGAAAAACAAACAAGGTTTCTCTAGTGTCGCGCTAATCATCATCGCTGTCCTTGTTTTAGGCGGCGGCTATTGGGCGTGGCAAAAAGAGAATAATAAAATTCCTCATCCGATTACAAACACAGACGAACAAGTTGATACGGTTAACAATATCAATATCGAACCACCCGTTCCCTCAACACCGAGTGTTGACATGGCCAACTGGAAAACTTATCGGAATGATAAATATGGGTTTGAGTTTAAATATCCATCTAGTTGGGAGCAGTGTTGGTACGCTGGTAACGATGTTGGCTTCTATCCGAAACATCTATTATGTCTTGAAGAACCTCGAAGTGGTAATTATGATTCTGTTTTTGGCCCAAATAGGTTGGAGTTGGCTTTGGTTAATGCGGAATTTAAAAATATATCAAATATAGATCAACTAAAAGCTTACCTAGAGACAGTAAGCGTAGGGTCTGATTTTCCTAAAATCAAAAGCCGGATCGGTGGAGCAAGTTTCTTGACGACGAAAGGTTGCGACGCGGGGTGTACATACAATCATTTCGTGTTCTTGAAAGAAGGTGTCTTGTTAAATGTTTTGTATGGTGAGAATTCCGAGGGAAACTTCCGAAATCAAATCCTTTCTACCTTCCGGTTTACGAAATAAAAACAGTATGTTAAAATAACTTCATGATTACATCTACAAAAGATAGGAAAATAATAAGACTGGTCCGTAGAACAGTTCTAGAAATTGTCCGAGAAATTCTCAGTGACCCTGATGAAGGATTAGAATTATCTGAAGAAACAAACAAAATCTTAAAAAAATACAGCGATGGCAAGCGCCGGAGGTTTGTTTCACTCAAAGAGATGCGGAAGAAGTTAACGCACTAAATGTCGATAACATAAAAATGTCCAGTTGGATTTTGTTATTGAGCAAAGAAGCGGAGCAACATTTATTAAATCTTGATGAGGACATGCGATTAAGAATTTGGGAGAAAATTCTATGGTTGAAAGACAATTTTGACGCAATTACTCCTATTCCACTGACTGACAAATGGAGTGACCATTTTAAATTACGAATTGGCGATTATCGAGTGATATATAAAGTAGGTTGGGGAAAGAATGAGTTAATAATAATGGCAGTCGGCCATCGTTCAAAAATCTATAAACTTTAATATAAATTATGACCTACGATCTCGCAATTATCGGGGGTGGGCCGGCTGGGGTGGCGGCCGGAGTGTATGCCGCGCGGAAGAAGTTGACCACTTTGTTTTTGACTTATGATTTTGGCGGTCAGTCAATGGTCTCCGCCGAAATTCAAAACTGGATCGGCACGCCCGCCATTTCCGGCGAAAATTTAGCGAAAAATCTGGAAAATCATCTGCGCACCTATGAAGGCGAAAAATTAGTGATCAAGGCCGGTGTCAAGGTGGAAAAAGTGGAACGCGCCGGCGGTAACTTTGAAATCCAAGCCGCCGGCGAAACTTTTGTCGCCCAAACGGTGCTGATCACCACCGGCGCGGCGCGGCGAAAATTAACCGTCCCGGGCGCCACTGTTTTTGAGCAAAAAGGTATTACCTACTGCGCCACTTGCGACGGACCGATGTTTGCCGATAAAAATGTTGTGGTGATCGGCGGCGGCAACGCCGCCTTTGAAACGGTTTTACAACTTCTGGCCTACGCCAAAAATATCACTCTTCTCCATCACGGCGCCAAATTCAAAGCCGATGAAATTACGGTGGATAAAGTTTTAGCTCAAGCCAAAATCAAAATCATTACCAATGCCGAAACGGTGGAGATTAAAGGTGATAAATTTGTCAAAAGTTTAGTTTATAAAGATAAATTAACCGGTGAAATTAAGGAATTGCCAATTGAGGGTGTTTTTGTGGAAATTGGATTAATCCCCACGACTGATTTTGCCAAAGGATTGATTACGCTTAATCAATACGGTTCTATTATCGTGGACCCGAAAAACCAGCGGACATCGGCGATTGGTGTTTGGGCCGCCGGCGATTGCACGGACGGACTTTATCACCAAAATAATATCGCCGCCGGCGACGCCGTTAAGGCCTTGGAAGACATTTATCTTTATCTGCAACGAAAATAATTATGGCGGTCAGTCTCGGTCAAAAACTTTTCGGCGGCCAAAAAATTACTTTAATGGGACTGGGACTGCTCGGTCGCGGCGTCGGTGACGCTAAATTCTTGGCCGCGAGCGGCGCCGAACTGATTGTCACCGATCGGAAAACGGCGATTGAGTTAAGGGCGAGCGTTGAACAATTAAAAAAATTTTCCAAGATTAAATTTGTTTTTGGCGAACACCGCCCGCAAGATTTTCGCGGTCGCGATCTGATTATCCGCGGCGCCGCGGTGCCGCCGGATTCGCCTTATCTACTGGAAGCGGAAAAACAAAAAATCCCGATCACGATGAGCACCGCGCTTTTCGCCAAGCAAGCGCTTCAAATCGGCGTGACTTTGATCGGCATCACTGGCACGCGCGGCAAATCCACCACGACCCATCTAGTGTTTGAAGTTTTGAAGCGCGCGGCTGGCCGCGCGCGGCTGGTTTTTCTCGGCGGCAATATCCGCAATGTGGCGACCTTGCCATTTTTAAATAAAATCAAACCCGGCGATCAGGCGGTGTTGGAATTGGATTCCTGGCAACTTCAGGGCTTCGGCGCGGAAAAAATCTCGCCTCAATTAGCGCTCTTTACGAATTTTTTTCCCGACCATCTTAATTATTATCACGGCGATCTGGCGAGCTATCTGGCCGACAAGGCGAAGATTTTCTTAAATCAAAAAGCCGATGATTATTTAATCATCGGCGAACAGGCCGCGCCGTTGATCCAAAAGACTTACGGCGCCAAAATTAAAAGCCGAATGATTATTGCTTCGCCCAAAGATCTTCCGATTGATTGGCAATTTAAACTCCCGGGCGAGCATAATCGTTATAATTTAGCGCTGGCGTTGGTCGCCGGCCGCGCCTTGAATATTTCCACGACCGTGATTCGGCCGGTGCTGGAAAATTTCACCGGCGTCGGCGGCCGATTAGAGTTAATCCGCGAGCGCGGCGGCGTCAAAATTTACAATGACACCACCGCAACGACGCCGGAGGCGACGCTGGCCGGTCTGCGCGCGCTGGCGACAAAAAAGAAAGTGATTCTGATTATGGGCGGGGCCGACAAAAATCTTGATTTGGCAATTTTGCTTGATAATCTGCCGCGCTACTGCCGCGAGATTATTCTCTTGCCCGGCACCGGCACGGATAAATTATTGGCGGCCGGCGGCAATAAATTGAAAACTAAATCGGTTAAAAATTTGGCGGCGGCGGTCAAGTTGGCGCTCGCTGGCGCTCGCGCCGGCAATACTGTCCTGTTCAGTCCGGCATTCAGTTCGTTCGGTCCGCCGCCCGGCGGTTTTAAAAACGAATTTGATCGGGGTGATCAATTCAACAAATTGATTAAAGAATACTAACACTTAAGATTGCAATTATTTTTGGCTGAGAGTAAAATACCGCTATATGAAAAAATTTATTTTTGGTTTGATTATCATCATCGTTCTGATAATTATTGCCGGCGCGATTTCGGAAAAGAATAAGACGGAACCGCCAACCACACCGACAACTCCAACGACTCCGACCGCGCCAGCACCAACGACACCGCCCGCGCCAACTATTCCGCCACCAGTACCGCCAACGACCCTAACGCCGGCGGCGGTCTTGACCAGTCGTTCTTTCCAGATGGGTTTTGTGCCGATTACCGCCCAACCGCTTTCCACGGAAAATTGGCTCGCAGCCTTTGATCTGTTTAGGGGTAGCGCCGAGATGATTATGCACCATGTTGATTTCGCCGCCGATGCTTTGGCGAGCGTTGATTTTATCAGCCAGATGGCCGAGCGCGCCGGTTTGAAATTATTCGTGGTTGTTGATCCCCTCGCTCACGATCGGCAAGCCCTCGATCCCAATTTGAAAAAATTGGGCGTCAATTTTGCCGATACCAAGGTGCGACAAGCTTACAAAGATCTGGCGGTCAAATTAGCCGGCGCTTATCGGCCGGCCTATCTCGGCCTGGGATCGGAAATCAATACTTATCTAGCGAAAAGCGACAGCGAGTTGACGGCTTATCTGACTTTGCTTGGCGAAACAGTCGCGGCGGTCAAACAGGCTTCGTCTCGCACCGTCGTGACCGTTAGTGTCCAATATGAAGAATTGTCCGGCGCCGGCGGTCGGCCGGCGCAATGGGAAATGTTGCGGCAACTGGAAACTAAAGTGGAGGCGGTGGCTTTCACCACTTATCCCAGTCCCTTCTTCGCGGCGCCGGACAAATTGCCGGCCGATTATTACACTAAAATTCGCGCCTATACCAATAAGCCGCTTTTGATCGCCGAATCCGGCTGGCCGACCACTGGCAGCGCCAGTGCGTCAGCCGCCAATCAAGTTGCCTTCTTGGAGCGTCTACCGGAACTGACCAAAGATTTGAATCTCCGTCTCTGGATCTGGTGGTTTCCTCACGATTGGGCCGGCGCCGGTTACGCCGATGTTTTCAAGACGATGGGTCTGCGCCAAGCTAACGGCGCACCAAAACCCGCCTGGGACAGCTGGTTGAAAATCAAAAGTCTGCCGATTAGATAGAAAAGCAGAAATAAAAAAAATACAGTGGGCGGTATAGGGCTTGAACCTATGACCTTTCGCACGTCAAGCGAACGCTCTACCAACTGAGCTAACCGCCCGCTTTTTCCTGATCGTTGATCGCCAGCAGGGCCAAAACCAGAATATAGACGATATGCTGATCAATGATGGGATTATTTTCCGGCGGGTTCAAGGCCAGATACATCAGCAACAACATCACGCCGCCGGCTAGACAACCCCATTTGAGGTAACGATTGAAAATAAGAATTAAACCGACGAACAGCAGGCCGAGCATAAACAACCAATCCACCACCGCCAGACCGGCCAAGCTATGAAAAACTTCGGCCAGCGGTCCGCGGACGGCGAGGGTCAGGAAGCCGGTCGTCGGCGAGCTGCCGGCGAGCCAGGCCTGGTCAGTGGTGGTGGTAAAACCCAAGCCGAATAATTTATCCAAAAAAGCCCAGAAAAAAATAAAACCCATCACCAAACGCAACAACGGGAAAACCATTTTTCTTAGAGTCATAGTATTCAGATTATACAACTTTTTAAATTACTATCAAGGATTCGCCTTGTTGATAGCTTTTTGATTATGCCTCGGGCTGCCGGACTTGGATTCGGACCAAGATACTCGCCTCCAGAGGGCGATGTCCTACCATTAGACGATCCGGCAAAGTTTGGCTCTTTCCGTCGCGGCGCGGAGAAAGGCGAGGAACAGCGGATGGGGCGCGAGCGGCCGCGACTTGAATTCCGGATGAAATTGCGTTCCGAGAAAGAAAGGGTGCGCGGCCGGCGACATTTCCATAATTTCCATCAACCGGCCGTCGGGTGACCGGCCGGAAAAAATCATACCGTTTTCCTCAAGCTTGGCAAGATAGGCCGGATTGACTTCATAACGATGGCGGTGGCGTTCGCTGATTTGCGCCGCGCCGTAAGCGGCGCGAGCGATCGTGCCGTTTAATAATTTCGCCGGATAAGCGCCGAGCCGCATTGTCGCGCCGTAATTATTATTTTTCAAGTTCTTTTTCTGTTCCGGCATTAAATCAATGACCGGATATTTTGTTTCCGGATTGATTTCCGTCGTGTGCGCTTCCGTCAAGCCCAACACTTGTCGCGCGTATTCAATCACGGCAAGTTGCATCCCGTAACAGAGGCCGAGAAAAGGTACGCCCGTTTCGCGCGCAAACTTAATTACTTTAATTTTACCTTCAATGCCGCGCGTGCCGAAACCGCCGGGCACCAATAGGCCGTGATAAGCCGAGAGAGTCTTTATTTGATCCTCATTTTCTTCGTAGTTCAGAGCGTTCAGCCACTCAATGACAAGCGGTCGGCCCAGGGCCGCGGCGGCGTGTTTCAACGATTCAATGACGGAAAGATAAACATCCGACAAAACAAAATCGCCGGTGCGGAAATATTTGCCGACCAGCCCGATTCGCAATGGCTCCTTATCTTTAAGGGCGTGCATTCTGGCCACCAATGCGCGCCAGTCTTTCAGATCATGTCGTCGCGGCCGCAACTTAAGCAAACGAAGCAACGTATCGCTCAATCTGTCTTTTTCAAAATTGAGCGGAATTTCGTAAATATTTTCCACATCCGGCGCGGAAATAATATTGGCCGGCGGAACATTGCTGGCAAAGGCTAATTTTTCTTTGCGTTTAAGATCCAGCGGCCGTTCGCTCCGCGCGATAATCACCTCCGGATGAACGCCGTAGGAATTAAGTGTGCGCACGGCGTACTGTGTCGGTTTGGTTTTCATCTCCCCGACTTTATTCGGAATCGGCAGATAGCTGACGAGCACAAATATCACATCATTAGGAGAACGAAGTTTGAGGATTCGCGCCGCTTCAATAAAAATCGTGTTCTGATATTCGCCGGCGGTGCCGCCGATTTCGATGACCGAAATATCGGCCTGCGAACGGTCGGTGGAACGTTTGATTCGCCGCAGGATTTCCTCCGAAATGTACGGCACAGGATCGACGCATTTGCCGTCGTAACCGAGCGCCCGTTCCTTATCAATCACATATTTATAGACCATCCCGCTGGTCATATAATTTTCCGGCGGAACGCTGGCGCCGAGAAACCGTTCGTAATTACCCATATCCTGATCGCACTCCAATCCCGAATCCAGCACAAACACTTCGCCGTGCTCGATCGGATTCATCGTGCCGGCGTCAACATTGAGATAAGGATCAATCTTCATTAAGTTCAACTTGAAGCCGCGGGCCGAGAGAATTTTGCCGATGGAAGAAACGGTCACGCCCTTACCGACGCCCGACATCACGCCGCCGATGACGAAAATGTATTTGTGTTTTTTAGTCACGGCCGCTTAAACTTTCAGATATTTGCGCGCCGCCCAGAAACTGGCGATCACGCTCAAAACCAAACCGGCGCCGAATAACAGGAAAAATAGAGTGGAAAAATGATTGAGATAATAACCAACCAGATCAAGCCGTTCCGGAAAAACGGCGGTCACTTCCCGGACCCAAATGACCGCCGGATAAAGCAGTAGCACGGCAAGCAAAGAAGATAAAATTCCGGCGATCACGCCTTCGACAATGAACGGTCCGTGAATGTAACGATTATTGGCGCCGACCAAGCGCATGACCGCGATTTCTTCGCGCGAAATATGGATCGCCAGCGAAACGGTGCTGAAGACCGTAAAAATGGAAATGATAATCAAAGCCAGCGCCACCGCCGAACCGAGGCGGCGGCTGGCGGCGATAAAAGAAATAAACCGGTCAATGTCCACTTTCCGATAATTAATATCGTAAATTAATTTACGGCCGGCGGCATCCAGAGCGCTATCTACCGTCAACGAATTAACGATACTTTCATAATGACTCGGATCCACCGCCTTGATGTTCAAGCGCGCGCCGAGCGGGTTAGATACCTCGGCCAACGATTGCATAATTAAATTATTATCCTGATTGCGTTGCTTGAAGTCGGCTAACTCTTCCTCGCGCGAACTGTAGGACACTTCTTTAATTGTCGCCAGCAACTCCAATTGGTGTTTGACCGCGAGCACTTCCACTTCCGTGGCATACGGTTGAAACGAAACGCTGATGTCCACTTTGTCCTTGAGCGTTTCCAACGAGGCGGATAAAAAGGCCTGACCCAAATAAAGACCGCCGCTAACAAACAAGGTCGCCGTCAGCACCACCACCGAAGCGAAAGAAACCACGCCGCTGCGCCAGAAATTGATGAACCCCGATTTGACGATTCGTTTGAAGTTTAGGAACATATCGAATCTTAAACTCTAATTGAGATTATAAAACATACCGACCATTCTTGTCATCCCGCGTCAGGCGGCCGTTCTCCAAAGTAATCACCCGCCGGCCGACGGCTTCCACCACGGCTTTATTGTGCGTGGTCAAAATGACGGTCGTGCCGAGGTCGTTGATTTTGCGAAAAATTTGGACGATTTCAAAAGTGTTAACCGGATCCAGATTGCCGGTCGGTTCGTCGGCAATTAAAATATCCGGCTGATTGACGATGGCGCGGGCGATGGCGACGCGTTGTTTTTCGCCGCCGGATAATTGGTTGGGAAAATTCCAGAATTTATCCGCCAAGCCGACCAGTTCCAAGACATACGGCACATCTGAAGCGATGTCGTCGTCGGCGCGGCCGGCGGCTTCCATCGTGAAGGCGATATTTTCAAACACGGTTTTGTTCGGCAACAACCGGTAATCCTGAAACACCGAGCCGATTTTCCGACGCAGATAGTGGAGATGCTGGTGGCCGAGCCGGTGTAGATCGGTGGAATCAAGATAAACGGCGCCGGAAGTCGGCTGTTCTTCCACCAAAACCATCTTGAGCAAGGTGGTTTTGCCAGCGCCAGAATGACCGACGACGGTTAAAAACTCGCCGCGGTCAACTGAAAAAGTCACTTGGTCAAGCGCTAGCGAGCGGTCCGGATAAATTTTGGTCACGCGATCAAAAAAAATCATTATAAATTTTTTTCCGCTTCAATAAATTCATCCAATTGACCGGCTAGAATTTTATCAATCTGGCTCGTTTCCACGCCGGTCCGGTGGTCTTTCACTAATTTGTACGGATGGAGCACATAGGAACGGATCTGGCTGCCCCATTCAATTTCCGTCGTCTTGCTGATAGACATTCCTTCGGCTTTCTTCTGTCTCTCGTCCGCTTGCCGTTTATACAATTTACCCTTAAGAATCTCCAGCGCCCGGTCTTTATTCCGTTCCTGCGCGCGTTCAGCGTCGGAGTGAGCCGTCAGACCGGTCGGCAAATGAACGATCCGCACCGCCGTTTCGCGTTTGTTCACATTCTGCCCGCCCGGGCCGCTGGCGCGAGAAAATTCAATTTTCAAGTCGGCCGGATTAATGACGATCGCCTGATTCTTCTCAAACCGCGGAATCACTTCCACTAACGAAAACGAGGTGTGCCGCAATTTCTTGGCGGAAAACGGCGACATTCGCACGAGCCGATGCACGCCCGACTCGTTTTTCAGTATACCATAAACGCCTTGACCCGAATCAATTGATCGATTGGCGCGCCGCAATTCAAAAGTGATATTGCGATAACCGCCGTGATCGTTCGGATTTTCGTGCACCAAGTAAACAGTAAAATTATGGAGCGCGGCAAATTTAGCATACATTTCGTAAAGCCGCCGCGAAAAATCTTCAGCATCGTCACCGCCGGCGCCGGAGAAAATCGTGATCACGGCGTCCAAATCGTCGTATTCGCCGCCGCCGACGGCTTCCTGTTTCAGACGCTGATGTTCCTCAATCGTCGCCTGGGCGGCGGCTTTGTTTTGCCAGAAATTCGGTTCGGCCATCTGACTTTCCAGGGCCGCAATCTTTTTTTTTAAATCTTCTTCAGCCGCCATCTATCCCTTATCTTCCGGCAAATCGCGCGTGGCGCGGAAGAACGCGATGATCGGCTGGCCGGCTGAATTTAACCATTTTTCATCCGCGACCAGTGTAAAAACACGATCGCCATTATCATGATATAAACCGGCAAAATAATTTTGCCCTTCAAACGTCGGGGTTAAAAGATCAATCGTGCCGGTAATCTGCGTCGCCTCAAAATAACCGGAACCGATAACGGCGTTAGCATCATCGGTAATGACCACCCACCCGCCGGTTGGCGTTTTAACTGAAGAAACGAACACTATGGACCCGGGAAATTGATCGCGAACCACTAATTCGGCACCGGCCGCGGCGGCGGTTGAAGCATTAGCGTCACCGCGCGCGCCGACGGCGGCGAGCGAATCAATCTCCTGATTGAACGACCGGAAGGCCGAGACCAGTACGATTATCGCCACAATCAAAGCCCCGACAAAAATTTGCCAATAGCGCTTGTTATTGTTTGTTTCCATATGGACTAACTTACCACTTTTTATATCAAAAAGCCAGCGGTCGGGATTGAACCGACGACCCCCGCTTTACGAAAGCGGTGCTCTACCAACTGAGCTACGCTGGCGACTAATCTAATATCCTAACATACCGCCGGCGCTACTTTTTTACCAGTCCGGCCAGATATTTCCGGAAGGCCGTTTTCAACTCGGGATGCCGGAGCGCTAGATCAACCGTTGCTTTTAATAAACCGATTTTACTGCCACAATCATACCAAGTCCCTTGAACCTCATAACCATAAAATTCGCCACCGTTTTTGATAAAGACGTCAATCGCCGGCGTCAGAAAAATTTCACCGTTGGCCGCCGGTTTAATTTTTTCCAAGCAATCAAAAATCGGCGGCGTGAGAATATATTTAACGACGATCGCCAAATTTGACGGCGCCCGGCCCGATGCCGGTTTTTCC
>DATECC010000039.1:0-7732 GCA_036516635.1 Minisyncoccota bacterium
GAAAAACCTGATTCCAGTGCTGAAGGAAGCGTTGGCGAAAGCAAGATTAATTAGAGGTTCGACCTCGTATTTCCGCCTTAAGGTTGAATCTTGCCGAAAAATTTTAGCGCGCGAGCCGGAATTATTGAAACAATTTTTGGCAGTCATTCCGACTTTGGCGCCGCCGAAAATTAACGCCATCGCCGTTACGGTCGGCCCTGGATTGGAACCGGCGCTCTGGACCGGCATCAATCTGGCGCGGGCGCTGGCGCTAGTTTGGAAAAAACCGGTTATTCCGGTCAATCATCTGGAGGGCCATATCGTGTCGGTGCTGGCTCCCCGAGGACGACTCTTGGGGCAAGGTCTTAAAGGTCGTCCTTGGTCAATTAAATTCCCCGCCCTCGCTTTAATCGTCTCCGGCGGCCATACCGAATTGGTGATAATGTCGGATTGGCTGAAATATAAAATTATCGGCCAGACGCGCGATGACGCCGCCGGCGAAGCTTTTGATAAAGTGGCGCGTCTGCTCGATCTCCCCTACCCGGGCGGACCGGCGATTTCCGAACTGGCCAAAATTTATACAAACCAAGGACTGCCCTTGGGGCAAGGTCTTAAGGACAGTCCTTGGTCTCTGCCGCGGCCGATGATCAACAGTCCGGATTTTGATTTTTCTTTTTCCGGTCTGAAAACCGCCGTGCGTTATTTATTGCAGAAAATTCCAAGGACAGTCCTTGATGGGTCTCAAGGACTGTCCTTAAAAATTAAAATTGCCGCCGATTTTCAGCAAGCCGTGGTGGATGTCTTGCTCGCCAAGACCGCCAAGGCGCTGGAAAAATATCGACCAAAGACGCTCATCGTCGCCGGCGGCGTGTCGGCTAATCAATCATTGCGGCAACAATTCGGCGCGCGTCTGGCCGCAGATTATCCAGAAGTTAAATTACTTTTGCCGACACCATCACTTTCCATTGATAACGCCACAATGATTGCGTTGGCGGGGTACCTGCGTTTTTATCGAGGCGAGGCCCTGCTCCCTAGTCTTAAGGCCGCGCTCTTGAAAGCCGAAGGCCGGCTCGTTCTAAAATAACCCGTCTTTTGCTATATTAAACTGATGCCGATTGCTGAACGGTTGCTGAAACCTTACGATCCTCAGGCCACCGAGGAGCGAATTTATGAACAGTGGAATGCCGCCGGCGCTTTCGCGCCGGCGGTTAAGCCCCGTTCGGAAAAAGTTTTTTCCATGGCCTTACCGCCGCCGAATGTTACCGGGGCGCTCCATCTGGGCCACGCGGCGATGCTGGCGATTGAGGACATTATGGTTCGTTACGCCCGCATGCGCGGTGATAAAACTCTCTGGCTGCCGGGCACCGACCACGCCGCGATCGCCACTCAAGTCAAGGTGGAAGAATTGATTTATAAAACCGAAGGGAAAACGCGTTTTGCTTTAGGGCGGGAAGAATTTTTAAAACGGGTGGAAGCGTTCGCGGCCGAAAAACACGACGAGATCGTCGGTCAAATCAAAAAACTGGGGGCCTCGGTGGACTGGTCGCGCGAAGCGTTCACGCTTGATGAGGCGCGCAGCCGGGCCGTGCGCGCGGCCTTCAAACAATTCTATGATGCCGGTTTGATTTACCGCGGCCGGCGGCTGGTGAATTGGGATCCGAAATTGCAGACGACGGTCTCCGACGACGAAGTGGAATGGCAAACGGAAACCGCGCCGCTTTATTATCTGAAATACGGCCCGTTCGTGATCGCCACCGCCCGGCCGGAAACCAAGTTCGGCGACAAGTATGTGGTCGTCCATCCGGCTGATGAACGCTACCAACAATTCAAACACGGCGAAAAAATTGTCGTGGACTGGCTGACCGGTCCGGTAACCGCGACGGTGATCAAAGATGAAATTATTGATCCGGCTTTCGGCACCGGCGCGATGACAATCACCCCCGCCCACGATCAAACCGATTATGATCTCGCCGAGCGACACCACCTGGATTTCGCGCCGGTGATTGATCAGCGCGGTCGGTTGTTGCCGCTCGCCGGCGACTTAACCGGTCAGCATTGGAAAAAAGCGCGACCGCTGATTATTGAAAAATTGCGCGCCAAGGGTTGGCTGGAAAAAATTGAGCCGAATTACCAGCACCAGATCGCCAAAAACAGCCGCGGCGGCGGCTTGATTGAACCGCAAATTCTGGAGCAGTGGTTCGTGGCAGTGAATAAACCTTTCGGCGAAAAACCAACGACGCTGAAAGAATTGATGCGCCAACCGGTGGCCGACGGCCGGATTAAAATCATTCCCGAACGGTTCAAAAAAGTTTATTTTCACTGGCTTGATCATTTGCGCGATTGGTGCATCAGCCGCCAGATTTGGTACGGCCACCGGATTCCGGTGTGGTACCAACCCAAGGCCGGCCAGCCTCGGGCTGGTCAAGAAGTATATGTTGGGATTGAACCTCCGGCCAATGGCGGTTGGACGCAAGACCCGGACACTTTGGATACTTGGTTCTCGTCCGGCCTCTGGACCTTTTCCACTCTCGGCTGGCCTGATCCGCCGAACGGCGGGCTTGATCTGAAAACTTTTCATCCACTGACGGTTTTGGAAACCGGTTACGACATTCTCTTTTTCTGGGTGGCGCGGATGATTTTGATGAGCGGTTTTCTGTTGGACCAAATTCCTTTTCCGATCGTTTATCTTCACGGTTTGGTTCGTGACGCCGGCGGCAAAAAAATGAGCAAGTCCAAGGATAATAGCATTGACCCGCTGACGATGATTGCCCAATACGGCGCCGATGCTCTGCGACTCGCCCTGATCATCGGTACCAGTCCGGGTCACGATTTAAAAATCTCGGAAGACCGGATCCGCGGCTATAAATATTTTTCCAACAAACTTTGGAACATCGGGCGTTTTACCTTGACCGCGATCGCTGGAGCCGTGCCGGTCCGGCCGGCGGTTATTTCCGCCGCCGACCAAACCGCGCTTGCGGAATTGGCGGCGCTGACGAAAGAAGTCACGATTGATTTGGAGAATTACAATTTTCATCTGGCCGCGGAAAAATTGTATCATTATATCTGGCACACCTTGGCTGATAAAATAATTGAGCAAGTTAAAACCGAGCAACATTCACTTTGGCTTCTCTATACCGCGTTTGAACGCTCACTCCGGCTATTGCATCCTTTCAGTCCGTTCATCACCGAAGAGCTCTGGTCGTTTCTGCCGAAAGCGCCGGACGCCACATTATTAATCAACACGCCATGGCCGACCCCTTAAACACCATTCTTTATTCGCTCGGCGGCGGGCTGATCCCGATTTTGATTTGGCTCTGGTTCTGGCTTAAAGAAGACCGCGCCAAACCGGAACCGGCGCGGCTGATCGGCCGCGTGTTTCTGGCCGGCGCGCTTAGCGTCATTATCGCCTATTTTTTTGAGCGCGCGCTTTGCGATGTTGATTGGTTTAAAACCGCTTGCCTCGGTCTGGGCGGCAATGTTTGGTTAGCGCAGAATTTTCAGATGAAAGTCTTGATTCTGGCCTGGTCGGCGATTGAGGAAATATTGAAATTTCTGGCTGCTTATCTCGTTATTTTCCGCCAACCAGCCTTTGATGAACCGGTGGATTCAATGATTTATTTGATTACCGCCGCCCTCGGTTTCGCCGCGCTGGAAAACGCCATCTTTCTTTTTACGACTTTGACGGAAACTGGTTCCGGCGCCACTTTTTTGCTCACCGGCAATCTGCGTTTCCTCGGCGCCAATCTAATTCACATTATCGCCTCGGCGATCGTCGGCGGGATGTTGGCGCTGGCTTTCTGTTTCCGCGGTGCGGCGCGATGCGGTTATATTGTCATCGGTTTGGGTGTGGCTATCCTCTTGCATGCCTTGTTTAATTTTCTTATAATTATGGATGACGGCCGGCAATTGTTTAAAGTTTTGGTTCTGCTCTGGCTTTTTGCGCTGTTTATTATTTTATTTTTTGAAAAAGTTAAAACCATCCGATGTTTAAAAACAAGCGATCATTCTTTGAACGGTTGACCGGCAGTGTGCCGGCTTTCAATCCGGAAACCAATCCCGGGCCGGCGGAGCGGCCGTTGGCGGTCACCAACAACCACAGCCCCAATCGGGAATGGTTGCGCGAGAATGCGGAGGAGGGCGAACTGTCGGTGGATGTTTATCAAACGCCGTCGGAGATCGTGGTCAAGGCGATGATCTCGGGCGTCAAACCGGAAGATTTGAATATTTCCATCGCCCGCGAAATGGTGACAATCCGCGGCAAACGGGAGGAAACCGAAGTCATCAGCGACGGCGATTATTTCCAGCGCGAATTGTATTGGGGGGCGTTCTCCAAAACGATTTTATTGCCGGCGGAAGTGGAACCGGAAGAAGCCGAGGCGATTGAACGCCATGGCCTGCTCACCGTCCGCCTGCCGAAAATTGACCGTCAAAAAATTCAAAAACTGAAAGTTAAGTCAATGTGATTTAATTCAAATGCCCAGAGTCAGACTTGCACTGACGACCTACCGCTCTTCAGGCGGACGCTCTACTACCTGAGCTATCTGGGCGATGAAACCGGACTTACTTTAACGGAAAAAAGCAAAAAACACTAGCTAGATGCCCTTAGTAGGAATTGAACCTACATCTACTCCTTAGGACGGAGTTGTTCTATCCGTTGAACTATAAAGGCGGCGGTCGGGCGACGGCGGGAAATTATTTTGGAATTTTATCCAGCAGATTCAAATTATCCATCAGGGTTTGGAATTGGGTCCAGATCGTCGGCCAGCGTTCCAATAATGGTTGAAGATAATAATAGACGCCAGCCGAGGCCACGATCAACACGAGCCATTTCAGCGCCGATCCGAAATTCGTCCACCGCCGCGCGCGCTGGAGCCGATGCAACATCTGATTGTTATCTTCCGCGAGATCTAAAATTTTTTGCAGCGTCGGCCGGTCTTCTCCATACATTGGATCCAGTATAACACGATCACTGGCCGAGTGATTTGACCAAACGCGGTCGGTCAAAACCAATGATGATTTCTTCACCGGAACCGTCGGTCGCACTGACAATGATCACCGGCACGCCCATCTGACCGCTTTTATCCACCATTTCCTGCCGCCTGATCACATCGGTCAGCACATCAAATTCTTCATACTTTACGCCGCGCGCGTTAAAAAATTCTTTCGCCTGGCGGCAATAAGTGCAAGTGGGTGTCGTGTAAATGGAAATTTTTTTCATTGGCCGATTGTAACTTAAACCTCATTCGTAGCGCAAGGCTTCAATCGGATTTTTTTGCGCCGCCCGGCGCGCCGGATAAATGCCGAAGGTCAAACCGACCAAACTGGAGACGAGCAAACCTAAAATCGCCGCCGAAAGCGGGAAGGCAAATTGCCAGCCAAGGGAAATGATTTGATTCAGGATCAGGGCCGCCGCCAGCGCCAAGATTGCCCCCAAAATAATCCCACTGATCCCGCCGAGCGCCGTCAGTAAAATTGCTTCCAATAAAAATTGGTAGAGGATGTCGCGGTTGGTGGCGCCGAGCGCCTTGCGCAAACCGATCTCCCGCGTCCGTTCCGTGACCGAGACCAGCATAATGTTCATAATGCCGATGCCGCCGACCAACAACGAGATCGCGGCGACCGACACGAGCAGAGCGGTGAGAATGCCGGTAATCATGCCGACGCGCTCGGCGGCGTCGGCTTGCGTGGTAATGTGAAAATCGTCTTTGGCGGGATCGGTGATGCCGTGATTTTCGCGCAGGGTCAATTTGAGATCGCTGACCGTCCGCGGCACCAGTGCTTCACTGGCGGCTTGGATAATAAACGAGTGAAAATAATTGATGCCGAAAAGATATTCCTGGGCGGTGCTGTAGGGGACGACGATCAGATCATCAATATTAAACAGCGCGACCTGCCCCTTGGCCGGAAAAATACCGACGATCCGGAAAGTGCGGTCCTTAATTCTTAATTTCTGGCCCAGCGGCGAAGTCTGGCCGAATAATTTTCGGCCCGTTTCCACCCCGATGACGGCCACCGCCGCCTTTTGTTTGATGTCTTCGGCGGTAAAAAAATTTCCGACCGCCGGATAAACGCCGAGGATGTCCACCAGTAATTCGGCCGAGCCGATGACGCTCGTCCGCAGCGATTCGGCGCCGGCGGCGACAGTGACGACCTGGACGACATTCGGCGCGATCCCGCTTAAGCCCGGCACCTTGGCCGGATTTTTCAGCGACGGCAAATCTCTGATTTTCAAAGAATCGGTGAACAATTCCACAAAACTGGCCGGCCCCTTCGGCTCGCGGCCGGGTTCAACGATAATCGTCCGCGAACCCAGACCGCGAATTTGATTAAGGATTAATTCTTCCGCGCCGCGGCCAACCGACATTACCAGAATAATGGCGGTGATGCCGATGACGATTCCCAACAGGGTCAACAAACTGCGCGAGCGGTTGGCGAGCAAATTGCGCCGGGCGGTTCGAAAAAGATTATTCCAAGTCATAGTTATTTATTGAACAATTTTTCGCCGGCGCGCTGCTTGGCCACTGGTTCATCCGATTCAATTTGGCCGTCGCGCAGGCGAATAATGCGTTCGGCGTATTCGGCCGTGTAAGTTTCGTGGGTGATCAGAACAATCGTCCGGCCGTCGGCGTGAAGCGTTTGGATCGCCGCCATTACCTGGCCGCCAGAACGCGAATCCAGATTCCCGGTCGGTTCATCGGCGAAAATCACCGCCGGATTGGTCACCAGCGCTCGGGCGATCGCCACGCGCTGTTTTTCTCCCCCCGACAATTGCGCCGGTTCATAGTTCAAGCGCGCGGTCAGGCCGACCGTTTCAATCGCCGCGCGCGCTTTCAATTCCCAACTGTCTTCCGGAATCGCCGAATAAACCAGCGGCAATTTAACATTTTCCAAGACGGTGGCGCGCGGTAATAAATTAAAAGCTTGAAAAATAAAACCGATTTTTTGATTCCGGAGGCGCGCCAGATCGTCGTCGGAATAATCGGTCATCAGGCGGTCGGCGAAACGATAGGCGCCGCCGGTTGACCGGTCCAGAAAACCGAGCAGATGCAATAAAGTGGATTTACCGGAACCGGACGGCCCCATCACGGCGATAAATTCTCCGGCTTGGATGGTTAAAGAAATATCCTGCAAGACACGAGTTTTCACCGTGCCGTCGTGATAAGTTTTGGTTAAATTTTCAACTTCAATCAGAGCCATTAGTCTGGAGAAAAAACAATCACCTCGGCCCCGGGTTTCAACCCGCTCGTAATTTCCACCCGGCCGTCGGAACCGCGCAGACCGGTTTGCACCGTCTGTTCCGTCACTGCTCCCTCGGTCAAGACGCGGATGAACTTCCGCCCGCCACGGCTGATCACCGCCCGTTCCGGCACGGCCAATACTGCCGAACGCTCGGCGGTGGAAATATTAATTTCCGCCGTCAACCCGGACTTGATCCGCGGATCAAATTTCAGAAAGCGGAGGGTAGTGCGGTAAGTCACCACGCCGTCAATCAAAGTGGCGGCCGGATCAATCGCCGACACTTGCGCGGCAAAAACCAGATCGGCGCCGTAAGCGTCAAGCGTCACTTGCGCCGGATCGCCGATTTTAATTTTTGCCAGATCGGCTTCCGGCACATTTGTTTCCAAGAGCAATTGATTCGCCGAGATCAGCGTCAGCACCGACGAATTGGCCGTGACCAACTCGCCGATTTCCGGCTCAATCTTGGTGATAACGGCGGCGAATGGCGCGCGCAAATAAGAATCATCTAGCCGCG
>DATECC010000040.1:0-4890 GCA_036516635.1 Minisyncoccota bacterium
GTCGTTTGCCAAGCACAAGCCGGATAACTACCACGGCGTTTCCAAATCCAATTTCGTGCTATACCTGAAAGAGATGGAGTGGCGATACAACCATCGGAAAGAGAACTTGCTCAAACTATTATTAGACGTCTATTTTGGTTACGTTTCGGCCTAATTACCAACTCTATTATATTTTTATCTCGTTAATGTAGTTTGGATCACGATTCAAACTCGCGAGATATCTCACCTTACTTGCCCGCCGAAAGATTGGCGAAAGCGGGAGATATCGCCGGAGTGCCAGCGATTTACGGATTACGGCAGAGTGCGATTAGGGATAGAGAGAACTTCTTGCTCGTTCTTGGTGGAGGTTCCGCTTTAGTTAGGCGAATGCTCCCAAATAAAATTCAGAGATGGGAGGATATAGACCTGCAAAGGTGGTAACCCTCGATTCTCGGTGGCACGGATGGGAACGGGTAATATCTCGACTCGGATGGTAACCGCGTCAATGTCGGCAACTTCGATGCCAAGGGTCTCCACGTCAACAACTGGAACGACGACAATTGCAATGACAACATCGGCTTGTCGGCTGCCAGGCAGTCATAGCTCTATCCAAAGAAACTCCCACCTAAAAGATGGGAGTTTCTTTCTGCTAACGCCCCCTTATGGATTTTATCCAACCTCCGAGTTGCCGGCCAATATCATCGATGCTAACCTCAAGGTTAATATATTTTTTGTTATCCAGAGCTTTAACGTCTTTCATTAGTCGAATAAACACACGGAGGAGATTAAGTTTAAGACTAGCTCTCTCCAGTGTGGATAATTTTTCTAATTTAGATTGTTGGCTGGCCAAGAGAAGATTCTCCAAGATTTCAATCAGCAGTTTTTCATTTTTCTGCCAAATCGTATAACGATCTTGTTTAGGAATAGACAAACGAAGATTATAGAACTCCCCGTAGAGATTATAGGTTTTCTTAAAAATCGGAATATCGAATTCATTCATGTTATGAGATATTATAAAAATCTTTTTAATCTAATCATTGATCCGGAAAATCTCTTTTTGGCCTGGGAGATTTTTAAGCGAGGGAAGAAGAATAAACCTGATGTTTTGCAGTTTGAAAAAAATCTTGAGGCAAATATTTTTGCCTTGCATCGAAATCTGGCGGATAAAGCTTATCAGCCTAGCTATTATCGAGACTTTTGGATTTGCGACCCTAAACGACGACATATTCATAGGGCGGCAGTTCGGGATCGAATTTTGCACCACGCGATTTTTAGGATTTTGAATTATGTTTTCGACCCGACGTTTATCACAGCTTCTTTCTCTTGTCGATTTGGTCAAGGGACGCATCGAGGAGTATTGATAGTAGAACAAATGTTGCGCCAAACTAGTCGAAATTACACGAAAACCACTTATGCTCTGAAATGCGATATCAAAAATTTTTTTGCCAGTGTTGATCACACTATTTTGCTCAGAATCCTTGAACGCCGAATCAAGGATAACAATCTCAAGTGGTTGATTAGAGAGATCGTAGAGAGTTACCCGGCAGTTACGAGAGAGAGAGAGAGAGAGAGAGAGAGAGAGGGGGGGGGACATTGCCGTTTTCTATCAAAGGAATACCAATTGGCAATCTGACTTCCCAGCTTTTTGCCAATGTCTACCTGAATGAGTTTGACCAGTTTATTAAGCACGAATTAAAGATAAAAAATTATGTTCGTTACTCCGATGATTTCATTATTATATTGGAAAGCAAAGATTATTTAAATAATTTACTAACGCCGATCCAATCTTTTTTGTGTCGGAGATTAAAATTGGAATTACATCCTAAGAAAGTAGAAATTCGTAAACTAAAACAGGGAATCGATTTTTTGGGCCAGATTATTTTGCCTCACCATCGAAGGTTGCGATTACGGACAAAAAAAAGAATGTTTCGAAAATTAACGCAAAAGATCAAAGATTATCATACTGGATTTATTTCGAAAAACAGTTTTCAAGCTTCAATCCAATCGTATTTGGGAATGTTGTCACATTGCCGGAGTCATCATCTTAGTGAAAAGCTGAAGAATTACTGTTGGCTTAATTTTTAGAAATTACGCCGCGGATTTTTTCGGCGTTACCCTTAAAATCTTTTTTATCACCGGCGGTTTTGTCCGGCCGCGGAAAAATCCAAATGTGAGCGTGTTCAATCTCATCGCCCATAATTCTGGACCAGATCGCTTCTTGGTGAAAAGCTTTTTGCTGGGCCAACGCAATTTTTTTCACCACCTCAAAATATTCACCAACCTTGGGGACATTCCACACCCAGCGATAATGCCGTTTCGAAATCACTTGGCAATGCCCGGGCGCGCGGGGATTGATGTCCAAAAACGCCAAAAAATTTTCGTCTTCATACACCACCGCGGCCGGAATTTCCTTTTTAACAATTCGGCAGAAAATACATTGATTTTGGGGCATTTTTCAGTATAGGCCAAAAAATGGATGGTGTGCTATTGACACCAAATCTATAATATGCATATAATATAGCAGTTCTTCAGGTTGTTCCGGATGTTAACTCTGGGCCTGAAGAGTAAGTGATCTTTGTAAGAAAGGAAACTGACCATGTCTATCAACATGCTCGGTGGGCTCCCGCTCTCCGAATTTCAGGGACCGAGAGATGACTTTGAACAGAAACTCGCTGGCAAAAAGTCTACGACACACTCGGCTGCGGTTTCGACGAATCGCTTTTCGTTGAACCGACCCCCGGCTTCTGGGACATTTATGTCCAGTCGGGCATCACGCCCAACCGCCTAGTGGCGACGATGAAGAAACTCGAGATTAAGGTGGAAACATTCAGTGTTAACCTGGACGCTGCCACCGCCGGCCGCAACGACCGCGACCCAGCCACCGGCGCCTACCGCCTCCATGTCTGCGCCAACATTGAAGCCGATGAGGAATTCAAAAACCTCTCGGCTAACGACCTTAAAGCGCGCGGTTTCCCGAGCATCACCCTCACCGAGCGCTTACTGCTAGGACTGACTTTTTTCATTGCCACTGACAGGAACGGCCAGCCGGATGCCGATGAGCGCCATCTGGACCGCGACAACACCACCCTTTGTGCCGGTTCTCGCCGCTCTGATGGCTTTGTGCCGCGCGTGAGCTGGGATCGCGACAGCCGCAAGGCGTGTGTGGATTGGTGCAGCCCGGATTACTTTCGCTCCGGCCTGCGTTCTTGTTCCGTAGTTTCTTAATCTCTGTCTGTCGGCAGGCAGGCTTGAAACTTGTGGCTTGTATACTTGGCCCCGTTCAGCTTGCTGAACGGGGCTTTCTTTTTTTATAATAAAATCGGCTGATAAATCGGTCTTGATATTTTAATCAGGATAACGATTTGCCAACCCGTTATCCGGCGGAGAAGGAACTGCTTGTTCGTCCTTAACGAGGTTAAGACTCGGAACATATTATGAGTTCTTTTTGTTCATATACCTTTATGGGGAAGATAAACTCGCCAAAGAGGTGAGATTAACAATCAAAATCTGCCTTCATATCTAGGTTTGTTGAGTCATTGCCGGGTCACAAGGTACAACAATATTTATATGCTAAAATGACCCGATGAAGAAGGTTTGGCGCCCGAAGATTGCCCCGAACGGAGTTGAGGGGGCGGTAACTTCTGACCTATTGCGTTCTCTGTTGGCTAAACGAGGATTGACGACTCAATCTGAGATTGAAAATTTTTTGGCGCCGGATTACGACCGCGATCTCCATGATCCGTTTTTGCTGCTGGATATGGCGCGCGCGGCGGCGCGGATTCTGGTAGCGATTAAAGACAACGACCGAATCGCCATTTTCGCCGATTACGATGCCGACGGCGTGCCGGGCGCGGCGGTGCTCGCCGCGTTTTTTAAACAAATTAATTTTCAAAATTTTACCGTCTACATTCACGACCGCCACGAGGAAGCGTACGGCTTGAATAATCAGGCACTCGCGGCGCTCGCGCAAGACGGCGTTAAATTGATCATCACCGTTGATTGCGGTGTCAGCGATGTCGGGCCGGTGGCCGAAGCAAATCGTTTGGGATTGACGGTAATTATCACCGATCATCACCTGACACCGGAAATTCTGCCGGACGCTTACGCCATCGTGAATCCGAAACGCGCCGGCGATCCGTATCCGTACAAGATGCTCGCCGGCGCGGGTGTGGTTTTTAAGTTGGTGCAAGCGCTCGTAAGGGTAGTCCTTAAAAAAATTCCAAGGACTACCCTTGGGAACGACGAAAATTTTTTGACCGCACCGATTAACAATCATTGGGAAAAGTGGCTGCTGGATTTGGTCGCCATCGCCACCGTCTCCGATCTGGTGCCGCTGACCGGCGAAAACCGCGCGCTGGTTCATTTTGGCTTGAAGGTGTTGCGGCAAACGCGGCGGCTCGGTTTGCGTCAATTACTTGACGAACTTAATTTGGCGCCGGAATTCGTGACGGAAGACGACATCGGTTTTTCCATCGGCCCGCGTTTGAATGCCGCAAGCCGGATGTCTCACGGCGCTGAGGCTTACGCCCTGCTCACAGCCGAGAATGAGACTGAAGCCGTACGCCTGGCGCGGCATCTGGAATTGAAAAATAAAGAGCGCCGAAGCCGAGTAGATGAAATTCTCAACTCGCCGCAATTGAACGATTTAACCGCCAGTCCGGTGTTTGTCCTCGGTAATCCGGCTTGGCCGCTCGGCGTTCTCGGCTTGGCCGCCGCGCGCCTGACGGAAAAATATTATTGCCCGGTTTTTCTTTGGGGCGAAAACGGTCGGCAAGAAATTAAGGGTTCCTGTCGTTCCGACGGCACGGTCAATATCGTGGAATTGATGAAATTGGCGGACTAGTTGGCTGCCCCAGCCGCCGGCGGGATAAATTTATTTTTAAATTACGGCGGTCACGCCGGCGCCGGCGG
>DATECC010000041.1:0-9915 GCA_036516635.1 Minisyncoccota bacterium
GTTATTTTATCGCTTCGGCCCAAGGCCGACCAGCCTTGGGCTGGCCGGCACTCTTCCTCAAATAATCTTTATTCAAATTAACACATTCTTTTATTTTTAACCACTTTATGTTAAAGTCTGAATTGGTTTTTGGACATTTAACAGTCAGGTCTTTGAAAGGGAGCGACGATGGTGGACTATGAATTCAGGTCGTTGGAGATGAATCAGACATACGACGAACTGAACAGATTAGATAGGATTATTGATGCGTCCGGCGCACGATTGAAAACGGCGCAAGAAACTCGCGCCGCGCTCATTGAAGAGATGCGGCGGCACATCGCGGCGGGCAACCTGTCGGACAATCCGCGCCGCGATCTTGTCTTTGCGCTGTTTGGTCCCGGCAATGATTATGTCCAGCGACGGCTAGTTGAATTGGACGGTCAGATTGCAAATTATCCGGGGCAATTGGCATTGGTGGTGGAAGAAGATTCAAAACCACTGACTCCTAATCATGGTGTCGTTTTTGATGATCATAGTTGCCCACCCGCGCCGTGGCGGCACGAAAAATTGAGAGTACTGAAACTCGGCGTGCTGAACGGTGAACAGCTAATTGTTGATTGCCAGAAAAAAACCTGCGCCCTGCTGGTCGCGCGGTTCATCGAGCGGCGATCAACGGTTCGTTTTGGCGTGAACGGCTTAGAAAGTCAGGTGTTGCCGATCGTCTTGATTGACAGACCTTGCCTGTTTGAATTGCGCCCGGTGCCTGAAATTTCTAAGATGGACAATATAACCCTCATCTGCGAAGGTTCACCGGCGATGCCCATTCCTCTCATCCTCATTGGCACAACCGCCGTGACTAAATGGATGGAAGAACACCGGCTCCATTTTGACACCGGCGCCTGCCCGAGTCCGTTCATCGGCCTGTGCGAACAATTAGGTTTCCAACTCTCTGCCGTTCATACAGCTGTGCCGAATTAATGTCCTAGTTTTTAACCGTCCCGATTCCGCCATTCGCCAACCGGCAAAGGCGGACATCGGGCGGTTTTTTTCCTGTCGTTTTTCACCCATGAGCAATTGTCAGCGCCGTCACCGTCGCGGCGCCGGCGCGCCGCAAGATGCGTTTGGCTTCGGCAATCGTGCCGCCGGTGGTAAAAACATCGTCAATCAGAATTATTTTTTGCCCGACGATCTGTTCGGGCGCGCGGACAGCAAAAGCGTTTTTCAAATTCGCCAGCCGCGCGGTGCGATTTTTAATGGACACTTGAGTCGGCGTCTCTTTAATTTTAACGAGCAGGCGATCGTTGAAGAAAAATTTGGCCGGCGCCGGGGCGGCAAACGCCTGGGCAATCACGGCCGCCTGATTGAAACCGCGCTCGCGCCGCCGGGCGGCGCTCACCGGAATCGGTAGCACCAGCCAACGTTTATTTTCCAGCGCTGAAAACCGCTGGCCGAAGCGCCGGTGCAATTCCTGTCCGAACCGGCCGCCGATTTTTTTCGCGCCACGGTACTTGAGTTGCCAAATCGCAGCTTTGACCGCCGGCGTTTGATAAGCGTAGAGCGCGCCGTTGCCACCGCCCAATTCTTCCGCCGCCGGAAAACGCTCCAGACAACGATCGCACAGATCAAAGCCGGACGCTCCGCAACCGAGGCAGCGCCGCGGTAAAATCAGATCAATCAGGTAATCAAGCGCCCTGTGGATAAATGACGGCATACTAAATGATATACTTAAACTATGCTATGATATTTTAAGTGAAATATTATGGCTACTGCAACCGCATTCGCTAAACTGCTTCATCTCGATCGTTTCGCTCTTTGGCAAAAAAAAGATCAGCGCGTGATCGGTTTGGATTTTGGCCACTCGTCGGTTAAGGCCGTGCAACTGCGCAACGAGCAGGGGCGGGCGATTTTGGAAACTTACGGCGAGATTGCCGTCGGCCCCTACGGCGATTTGGCGGTCGGTCAGGTGGCCAATCTGTCCAGCGCCAAGATGGTGGAATTGCTTGGCGATCTGTTCCGCGAAGCCAATATCAATGCTCCGGCGGCCTCGATCGCTATCCCGTTGCGCTCCAGTTTATTGTCCATTATTGAATTGCCGCCGGCTTTGAGCGGAGCCAAACTGGACAAAATTATTCCGCTGGAAGCGCGCAAATATATTCCGGTGCCGATTTCGGAAGTGGAACTTGATTGGTGGGTGCTGCCGCGGCCGACCGATCAATCCGACCAGGCGTCGGGCACGCCGGCGGAGAAAAAAACCGAGGTGCTGATCGCCGCTATTCATAAGGAAGTCATCGACCGCTATTCTGAATATCTGAAAGCCGTGAATTTGTCGCCGGCCTTTTTTGAGATTGAAACCTTCAGCGCCATCCGCTCGGTTTTTGCCGGCGAGCGCGGCGTCACCGTCATTCTGGATTTCGGCGCCGGCACCACCAAACTGGCGATCGTGGATTACGGTATTGTCCGGCTCTCCCACACCATCAGCAAGGGCGCGCAGGACATCACCTTGGCCTTATCGCGATCGCTCGGTGTACCGTTCGCCAAGGCCGAAGAAATCAAACGGACCGTCGGTCTGATGGAAAATTACGAGGGGCAGAACTTGTCCGGCGTGATGAACGCGATCATTGAGTACATCTTTGCCGAAGCGCACAAGGTTTTGACAGTTTACGAAACGCGGAAGCGTCGGTCAATTGAGAAGGTGATTTTGATCGGCGGCGGCTCGTTGCTCAAAGGTCTGCTGGAATTGGCCGGTCAGAATTTTGAAATGCCGGTGGTGCTGGGCAAACCGTTTGACCGCGTGGAGTATCCGGCTTTTCTGGGCGAGGTCTTGGAGAAAACCGGTCCCGGCTTTGCTGTCGCGCTCGGTTTGGCCCTCCGTCATTTGGGCAGCGCCAATTAAGTAATTTATTTTTATGACGCCGGAAATCCAATCATCATTCATTCCCAAGCAAGCATTAGTGAAAGATCTACGCCCGCGGTCCGAACCGTTCGGTTTATTTTTCCTGCTGTCGCTGGTGATTCTCTTAATCGCTCTGTTATTTTTCGGCGGCGTGTTCGTCTATAAAAATATGCTGGCGGCGGAAATCAACCGCCCCTGCCCGTCGGCCGATCCGACTTCGGTGGCGGGCTGCGGTTTGCTGGCGTCAATTGATGTTCACCGGCGGGCGATTGAGGAAGACCAAATTTTGGCGATTGAGCGGCTGGATAAACAATTGAAGCGCGCTCAAACGATGCTTGACGATCATCGCACCTTCCTCCCCATTTTTAAATTTCTGGAGGAACAAACCCTGCAGTCTGTTCGCTACACCAGTCTCAATCAAACCGGTGCCAGTCTGACTTTGCGCGGCCAGGCGCGCGATTATGAAGGCGTGGCGCGCCAGTCCATCGTCTTAATGGCGGCCGATCGGGAGGTTGAAGATTTTGTTTTTTCCGATCTAAGCGCCGACGCCACCGGCCGCGTCTCTTTCAACCTGAAACTGGATCTCAATCCGAAATTGCTGTCGGATAGCGAGACCTTGATTCAAACTTTGCCATGAGAATCATTTTACCTTTTTTGATTTTGGGTTTGGCGGCCGTGACTTTCTTTTATTTCACGGCGCCGCAGCTGGCGGCAGTTGACGCGCTGGAAATTCAACGGACGGATCTGACCGCGGTGTTGGATAATGCGACCGAATTTAAAAAACAGCAGGATAAATTGATTGACCGCGACAATTTGATTGACCCGGCGGACAAAGCCAATTTGAACGAATTTTTGCCTAACAACATTGATAATGTCCGCCTGATCATTGACATCAATAACATCGCCAAAAAATCCGGCTTGACCGTCCGGAATCCGGCAATCGTCAAAGCGGAAGTAAAAGAAGGTGAAACTCCTCCGCCGCCGCCCGCGACCAAAACCGCCGACCTCTCCGCCGCCATCAGTTTTTCGGTCTCGGCTTCTTACGACACGCTGAAATTATTCTTGGCCGATTTGGCGCGAAGTCTGCGTCTGGTGGACATTGAAGCATTGTCCTTCACCGCGGCGGAAAAAAATCTTTACGATTATCAAATCACCCTACGGACTTATTGGTTGAAATAATTTTATTTATGACTAAACGCGCGCTTTTTCGCCTGCTCCTGATCGTGATTATTGTGATCGCGGCTTTCTTCGCCTATCGTTTTATTTTCGTCGCTGACGCGCCACCGGAAACCCCCGGTGTGGAACCGCTGTCGGCGTCAACCAACCGCGCCGCGCCGCCGGACGATCAATTTTTCAAATTGTTGGAACGGGTGCGGGATATTCAACTGGCGCCGGAATTGGTCTTCAACCATCCGGTTTGGAAAAGTCTGGAAAATTTCCGGCGCGAACTGGGCGAGGAGCCGCGCGGTCGGCGGAATCCTTTCAGTCCGCCGGGGTTTGATAATTTAGCGGCGACCACCACTCTACCCGCCGCCACCTCCACTCGTGGACGTTAGACCGGGGCCAATCAGCCACGAAGACGAAACCGACGATCGGATTATTCCGGCGCGGGAAGTGCCGCCGGATCACCAGATTCCGCCGGAAGTTTTAAATTACATTTCCCGCAATTCCGTCGCCTATTATCAGTTCGTACCGCTGCGGTTTTACGAAGGCGTGCTGGAAGTGGGAATGCTGGACCCGAACAATCTGGAAGCGCGCGACGCGCTCCAGTTTATCGCCTCCAAACTCGGTTTCCCGTATAAAATTTTCCGCATTTCCCAAGCCAGTTACAATAATGTTTTGAAAAGTTACGAAGGGTTGACCAGCCAAGTCTCTAAGGCCTTGAGCGATCTGGATGTGGAAATTGAAAAGGCCAAGACCGAGGGCGAGGGGCGGGGCGTGGCGCTACCGGTCACTCCCAGCGCCGAGAGTGAAGCAAAAATTATTGAAGAAGCGCCAGTGACGAAAATTGTCGCCGTTATTCTCCAACACGCCACCTCTGGCTCGGCCTCCGACATTCACATTGAACCGGTGGGGGACCGCGTCAAGGTGCGTTTCCGGGTGGACGGCGCGCTCTACACTTCGCTTTTTCTGCCCAACGCCGTTCACGACGCCGTCGTGGCGCGGATCAAAATTCTGACGAATATGAAACTGGACGAGCGGCGCAAGCCGCAGGACGGCCGGTTCTCGGCCCGGATTGAAAATCGGAAAATTGATTTCCGGGTCTCCACTCTGCCCACTTATTTCGGCGAGAAGGTGGTGATCCGAATTTTGGACCCGGAACGGACGCTGTTGACGATGCCGTCGCTCGGTCTGTCGCCGAACAATCTGGAAATCATCAGCCGCGAGTTGAAACGACCTTTCGGTTTGGTGCTTGTCACCGGCCCGACCGGTTCGGGAAAGACGACCACTTTGTATTCCATGCTTCAGGAAATTGACCGCGAAAAAAATAATGTCGTCTCGCTGGAGGATCCGATTGAATACAATGTGCCCGGGATGAATCAATCGCAAGTCCAGCCGGAAATCAATTTCACTTTCGCCAACGGTCTGCGCTCCATCCTGCGGCAGGATCCGGACATTATTATGGTCGGGGAAATCCGCGATTCGGAAACGGCCAAGCTGGCGGTGCAGGCGTCATTGACCGGCCACTTAGTGCTCGCCACCTTGCACACCAACAACACCGCCGGCGTCGTCCCGCGGTTGATTGATATGGGCGTGGACGCTTATCTCATCCCGGCCACCTTGATTCTCGCCATCGCCCAGCGGCTGGTGCCGACCCTGTGTCAGGAATCCAAAGAAGCGGTGCCGATTGAGGATTCGGTCAAGGCGATGGTGGACAAAGAGCTGTCTGACATTCCGAAACATTTCCGAGATAAATTAAATGTTCCGGCGGCGGTTTATCGAGCCAAGCGCTCGGCGACTTGCCCGGGCGGCACCAAGGGCCGGATCGCCGTGTTTGAAGTGCTGGAGATGACCAAAGAATTGGAGCAAATTATTTTGACCAATCCGTCGGAAACGGAAATTACCAAGATTGCCCGCGCCAACGGTCTGTTGACGATGCGCGAGGATTGCTTGCTCAAGGCCTTTGACGGGATTGTGCCGTTTGAGGAGGTGAGTAAGTTGTAGCTCGTTGGGAATGTAGTATAATTATTTAGTTATGGAACAGAAAATTTTAATTGTTGATGACGACAAGTTTCTGTTGGATATGTATTCGCTCAAATTCAGCGAAAGCGGCTTCACGGTGGAGACGGCCCTGTCCGGCGCCGAAGCGTTGAACCGCCTGGCGGCCGGCTTTGAACCGACAATTTATCTGGTTGACATCATTATGCCGGAGGTGGACGGCTTTAAGCTGATTGAAACGCTGAAAGAAAAAGGCAAATTGCCGCGCGCCACGGCGATCATCTTGTCCAACCTCGGCAACAAGGAGGATATTGAAAAGGGGTTGAGTCTCGGCGTTGACGGTTACATCGTCAAGGCCTCGGCGACGCCGTCGGAGGTGGTCAGCAAAGTAAGCGTCATTGCCCAACAGAAAAAAAAGCCGCAAGATGAATGATTACAAACGCGAGCTGGAAGATCTGGTTTTGATCGTCGCCAAGGAAGGCGCGTCGGATTTGCATCTGACCGCCGGCCGCCATCCGACCATCCGTGTCTCCGGCGACCTGATTCCGATCGTTAAGAAACCGATTTTGACGGCCGAAGACACGCTGGGGTTGGTGCTGGAAGTTTTAAGCGAACCAAATCGGAAACTTTTTCTGGCCCAAAAAGAAATTGATTTTTCCTACAGCGCCGCCGCCCAGGTCCGTTTTCGCGGCAACGCTTTTTATCAGAAAGGTTTCGTCGGCGCCGCCTTCCGGCTGATTCCGACCAAAATTCAAAATTTGGCCGAGCTTAATCTACCCGAGCGCTTGGCAGATTTCGCGCGCCGCGAACAGGGCTTTTTCTTGGTCGTCGGGCCGGTCGGACAGGGGAAATCCACCACTCTCGCTTCAATGGTTCAGCTGATCAACACCGAGCGCGCGGAGCATATCATCACCGTTGAAGACCCGATTGAATACATGTTCACCTCCGATCGATCAATCATTGATCAGCGCGAGATCCGCTTTGACACGAGCGATTTCCAAACCGCCCTGCAGTCAATGTTCCGGCAGGATGTGAATGTGGCGATGATCGGCGAGATGCGGAGTCCGGAAACCATTTCCACGGCGGTCACCGCCGCCGAAACCGGCCATCTGATTTTATCCACCCTCCACACCAATTCCGCCTCCCAAACCATTGACCGGATTATTGATTCGTTCCCGGCCAATCAACAGCGGCAGATTCGCGTCCAGCTGGCCAGTTCGCTGATCGGCATTTATTCGCAACGGCTGGTGCCGCGCGCTTCCGGCGGCCTGATTCCGGCTTACGAATTATTGATCAATAACACCGCCGTGGCCAACCTGATCCGCGAGGGTCGGACGCCGGAGATTGATGTGGTGATTGAAACCGGCTCGGAGGAGGGAATGGTGGATTTGAACCACTCGCTGGCCGAATTGGTCCAGCGCGGCGAGATCAGTTCCGAAAACGCCTACCGCCACTCGCTCAACCCGAAAACTCTTGATCGGTTATTATGATCTTCAACTATCAAGCCACCAATAAAGACGGGCAGGAGCAAACCGGCACGGTGGAGGCGCCAAATGTTAATTTAGCCATCGCGTCGCTCCAGCGCCGCGGGCTCATTATCGTGGATATTGTCGCCGAGGGCGCCGGCTCGTGGCTAACGCGCTTATTGTCGTCCAGTCGTGTGAAAACCAAAGATGTGGTGATGCTGTCGCGCCAGATCGCGACGCTCTTTGAGGCCAAAGTCTCGGCTTTGGCGACTTTCCGGATGCTGGCCGCGGAATCGGAAAATCCAAATCTGCGCCGCGTCCTGACGGAGATCACGGACGATATCAAAGCCGGTATGCCGATCTCCGACGCGCTCGGCAAACACCCGAAAGTTTTTTCCGATTTTTATGTTCATATGGTCGCCGCCGGCGAGGAATCCGGCAAAATTTCCGATAACTTCAATTATTTGGCCGACTATCTGGAGCGCGCCTATGAGTTGTCATCCAAGGCCCGCAACGCCCTGATTTATCCGGCCTTCATCATTTTATCCTTCGTCGGGGTGATGATTCTGATGCTGACCTTCGTCATCCCGCGCCTAACCGACATTTTGAAAGAAACCGGCCAGGTGATTCCGATTTACACCAAAATCGTCATCGGCGTCTCCGACTTTTTCGTTAACTACGGCATCTTTTTGTTCATTCTGCTGGTGATTCTGGCGGTCTTCACCACTCGTTACATCAAAACCGCCGTTGGCAAAACCAGTTTATCCCGTTTCAAACTGGCCGTGCCCTATATCGGCAACCTCTATCGTAAAATTTACCTGTCGCGTATCGCCGACAATTTGTCCACCATGCTCACCTCCGGTATTTCCATGGTGCGGGCGATTGAAATTACCTCGGAAGTGGTGGACAACGAAGTTTATCGAGGAATTTTGATTGAAGCCGGCGCCAACCTGAAATCCGGCTCGCTGATCTCGGCGGTGATGTATAAATACCACGAGATCCCGACGATTATGGTCCAGATGATGAAAGTCGGCGAAGAAACCGGCAAACTTGGTTTTGTCCTCCAGACCCTGTCTCGTTTCTACCGCCGGGAAGTGGAGAATGAAATCAAAACGCTGGTGGACTTGATTGAACCGGCGATGATCGTGGTACTCGGCGTGATGGTCGGCATTCTGCTGACCTCGGTTCTGATGCCAATTTATAATCTGGCGCAGGGCATCTAGGAAGCTTAAAGTGCAAAGCGAAAAGTTTAAAACAACAAGTCAAAACTAAAAATAACCAGTTTTTTTTAAGCTTTAAACTGTTGCTTTTAGTTTTGCGCTTCCAGTTTTACGCTTCCCTTATCCACAGTTAGTTTTCTTTTCTCGGCCGAGTGCTATAATAGTGTCTATGTCTAAAGAGGGAAAAAAGGTCGAACTCGAAGATTTGGCCCGAATGGTTCAGGCTGGTTTCGCCGATGTCCAGGGTAAAATGGATAAAAGGTCGAAATTGGAGGATGAGCGGTTTAAGATCACCGTTGAGGAATTTGACCGAATTCGTTCGGATATTCGTGATATCAAAACCACGCTCGGCCCGCTAGCGCGCTCAGTGATGATGATGGAAGAAGATTTGTCCGATTTACGTTTACGAGTTGGCACGTTGGAGCGCCGGGCTGGTATCAAGAAAAATATTAGTTTCGCAGTCTGATTATGTTATTATAAAAAAGTCGATATTATTATTAGATTAATTAATTAAAATTATGAATTTGAATTTTTCTTTCCTGAAAGCTAAAAGCCGACAGCTGACAGCTACCCGTGGCTTCACCCTCATCGAACTCCTCGTCGTCATCGCCATCATCGGCATCCTGTCGGGGATTGTGCTGACGAGTTTGGGGAGTGCGCGGAATAAGGCAAAGGATGCGTCAGCCAGCGCCTCTATGTCTTCCATGCGATCTCAGGCAGAATTAGGTGCTAATAGTAATGGGGAGTATGTTGTAGCTCTTTGTAGCTCTACTGCTACAGGAGGTCTTGGTGCTTTGGTTACTGCGGTGAATTCCCAAACGGCAACTTATGATGTGGCTTGCGGAATGAGTGGTACGGATGCTCTTTCTCTGAATGCTTCTTGGGGTGCGGCCGTCGAGTTAAATAATGGAACTGTATATTGTGCTGATAGTACTGGTTTTGCTGGAGTTACGACTGTTGCGGCTACAGCAGGTGATGATGGGGCGGTAGAAATTGCAACCGGCTATGCTTCTGCAGACAGTTTGTGTAATAATTTATGATGACATTTAACTAGCCTCTGGCAATAGTCTCTGTCATTAGCCTCCTACAAAGCCTCCGGCAAGGACTTCCGGCAAGGACTAACCTTCCAGCAAGGACTAACCTTGATGGCAGAAAAACCCTTTAAACAAGGGTTTTTCTTTTCCATACAATTATCAAG
>DATECC010000042.1:0-6719 GCA_036516635.1 Minisyncoccota bacterium
TTCCAAACTCTTGGGCGACGGTGGAATGTTCGCGATTCAGCCAGAAGCCGAATGGTTCCAAGAGGATGCGGTGGGTCAGACCGAGGAAGCGGAGTCGTTGGGCGACGGCGTTATTGTAGGGTAGCCGAGTGTCCGGTTCTACGCTTGGTCGGATGAGAACGACCGCGGCTTCGTCAATCGGTCGGAGGTATTGTTCCATTACTTGAAGGATATTAAGGTCATTCAAATACTCCCAGCAAGCGAAGAACTTGGTGTTGACGATCAGATCGTAGGCCTGTTGGGCGGTGACGCCCGACGGTCTGATGATCGGCAGATCGTAGCCGGCTTGGTAGGGCGGGAGGACGATTTCCCGATCGGTCAGATCGCGACCGCCGACGACGCGCCAGAACTTGATCCAGAGGTCGCGGAGGCGGAGAACGGGGTCGGGGTGGGGGGTGGGAGGGGGCGGAATAATTGCTGGCGGTGGTGTGGTATTAGGACCACTTTTCTTTCTTTTACCTTGCCGACCAGTTTGAAGAAGCGGTTTGATCGCTTGATAAACTTTTTCCGGATCAAGCGATCCTTTGCACACTCGTTCAAACCAATCATGTTGCTGTCGGGCAAACCGCCCAAGAACATCATCGGCGACTTCATTTGTCATGATGGTTCTCTCCTTTCAGTTTTCAGTTGTCAAAAACCTTTGTTTTTCGGTTCAGAAACAGTCCGAACCAACCGTAGCTAACCTAACAGATTGAGTGTGAAAAGTCAAGTGCGGGGAGCCGCGGCTTGGGATAAGATAATTACCGTTATGATTGGGCGATTGGAAGGAATGGTGGCGGGAAAAAATAATCGGGCGATCACGCTGGATGTTCACGGCGTCGGTTATCTAGTGGCGCTGACGGCCGACACTTTAACTAAAATTAAACTAAATCAGCCGCTGGCTTTGCACACCCATCTCGCCGTGCGCGAGGACGCGCTGGATTTATTCGGTTTTGAAACGGTGGTGGAATTAAATTATTTCCAACTACTGTTAACCGTGCCCGGCATCGGCCCGAAAAGCGCGCTGGCGATTCTCTCGCTGGCCGCGCCGGACATTTTGCAAAAAGCCATCACCGCCGAGGATACCGTCTATTTGACGCGCGTCTCTGGTATCGGCCGGAAAAGCGCCGAAAAAATTATTCTCGCCCTAAAAGACAAATTACTCCCGGCCGGCGGTCAAACCGAAGGCGCAACTAAAGAAAGTTTGGAGGCCGAAGCCGAGGCCTTGGAGGCGCTCAAGTCTTTGGGTTACACCTTGGCCGAGGCGCGAACGGCGATCAGAAAAGTGACTGCCGCTTCCCCCGCCGCTGAGACCGGCGGCGTGAATGAATTAGTCAAGTCGGCTCTGCGATTTTTGTCCCAGCGCTGACGATGAACCGCCTCCGTCTTTTTTATCACTATCTCTGGGCCGCCGCGGCGGCGATCTGGTGTCGTTTCCCGTCGCGGGGAATTTTCGTCCTCGGCATCACCGGCACGAAAGGTAAAACGACGACCTTGGAATTAATCAGCGCCCTGTTGGAAGCCGCCGGCCACCGCACCGCCATTGCTTCCACGCTCCGGTTCAAGATCGGCGCGCAGTCGGAGATGAACCAATTGAAAATGACGATGCCGGGCCGGGCGCGCCTGCAACAATTTTTGCGCGCCGCCGTCCGGGCGCCCTGCGATTATGCGTTAGTGGAAATGACCTCCGAGGGGGCGCGGCAATTTCGCCACCGTTTCATTGAATTGGACGCGCTGATTTTTACCAATCTTGCGCCCGAGCATCTGGAGTCGCATGGTTCTTACGCCAAATATCTGGCGGCTAAATTGGAAATTGCCAAACAACTGGAACGCTCGCGCAAAACCGCCAAAACAATCATCGTCAATGCCGACGATCGCGAGGCCGAACATTTTTTACAAACAGCCAGAGTGAAAAAATTGACTTACCGCGCGCGCGACGGCGCGCCGTGGTCGGCCGGCGAAACTGGACTGGCGTTGACTTTCCGCGGCCGGCCAATCCTCTCCCCGCTCGTCGGCCGCTTCAATCTTTATAATATTTTGGCGGCGGCGACCTTCGCCGCCGACCGCGGCGTCGCGCCGGAAATGATCAAAACGACTTTGGAAAATTTCCGCGGCGTCCGCGGCCGACTGGAGCGGATTGAGGCGCGGGCAATTAATCCGCGCCGGCCGGATTTCGCGGTGATCGTGGATTACGCTCATACCCCCGATTCGCTCAAGCAAGTTTACGAAACTTTTGCCGGTCGGCAAAAAATTTGCGTCCTCGGCGCGGCCGGCGGCGGCCGCGACAAATGGAAACGGCCGGTGTTGGGAAAAATCGCCAGCGACCATTGCCGACAAATTATTTTAACCGATGAAGATCCTTACAACGAGGACCCGGCGGCGATTATCCGCGATCTGGTCCGCGGCCTCGGCCGTAAACCGTATCAGACCATCCTTGACCGGCGCGCGGCGATCAGCCAAGCGTTGGGCGAAGCGAAAGACGGCGAGTTGGTGATCATCACCGGCAAGGGCACCGACCCGTTTATTATGGGCCCGCGCGACGCAAAAATTCCCTGGGACGACGCGACGGTCGTGCGCGAAGAATTGGCAAAAGATGCCTGAATTACCGGAAGTGGAGACTTTGCGGCGCGAACTGGAACGCGCGCTGGTCGGCCGCGTTTTTCGGTCGGTCAAAGTTTCTTGGCCAAAAACGATCACGCCGCTGACGGTGACGGAATTTAGCCGCCGATTAAAAAATCAAAAAATTGAATCGGTTGAGCGCCGGGCAAAGATTCTTTTTCTTGATTTGACGAATGGTGAAAGTTTAGCCATTCATTTAAAGATGACTGGCCAACTTATTTTCCAACCCGGCCACGGGAAAATTATTGGCGGTGGCCAGCCTCAGTCTAACCCTTTCCAATACACGCGAGTGGTTTTTAACTTTACCGACGACTCACGATTATTTTTCAACGATCTGCGAAAATTCGGCTGGCTGCGGTTATTGCCCGCTCAAGACAAAAAAATATTGGCGGCGCGCCATGGCATCGAACCGTTGTCGCCCAAATTTAATTTAAAAACCTTGGCGGCGATTTTGCAACGCTACCCCGAGCGAAAATTAAAACAAATCTTGCTTGATCAAACCTTGATTGCCGGTTTGGGCAATATTTATGTTGATGAAAGTTGTTTCGCCGCCGGCCTTGAGCCGGCCCGGCGGCTTAAAACTTTGCGGTTGGCGGAAATTGAGAAACTCCGCCGCGCGATCAAAAAAATTCTCCGCTTGGCCGTTGCCAAGGGTGGCACCTCGGCGCGCGATTACCGACGGAGCGACGGGTCGCGCGGCGGCTTCGTTCCCTACCTGAAAGTCTACGGCCACGGCGGCCAGCCCTGACGAAAATGCGGTCGGCCGATCAAAAAAATCAGACTGGCTGGCCGCGGGACGCATTTTTGTTCGCGGTGCCAGAAATAAGAACGAAAAATCCCTTATCTTAATTAGTTTACGATCGTGCGTTCTTTAAGATGAGAGGAATTTAATCACACCACTGGAACAGAGCAATTCCGGCGGCGACGCTGACATTGAGCGATTCTTTGCGGCCGCGCATTGGAATTTCGGCGATCAAGTCGCATTGTTTCAAAATCGCCGAACTTAATCCCCGCACTTCGTTACCAAGCAAGATCGCGGCCGGACGAACAATTTTTACTCGGCGATAATCAACGGAATTGGGTGACTGTTCAAGGGCAATCGGTTGTCGGTCTATTTTCAATTTTTTTAACAATAAACTAAGCGAAGAAAATTTTTTCCAGTCCATAAATTTTTCCGCGCCGAGCGCGGTTTTGGCAATGGCGCGGTTGGGCCGGCCGAAACGATCAACCGGTGTCGGCGTATAACCAGTGAGGTAAATTTTTTCCACACCGATACCGACCTGCCTCATCGGCAGGCAAGCTGCCGTGCGAAAAATCGCGCCGACATTGTAGGCGCTCCGAAGATTGTGAAGGATCAAACAAATTTTTGGCCGATTAACCATTGTGCTATAATAAGCAAATGTTGAGTGTTTTTCCAAACTTATTGAGTTATTGGCTAATCGCGCCGGTGATTCTTCGGGCCGCGCTCGGTTTGGCTTTTCTGCACGAGGCCTATGCTGAGAAAACCGCTAGAAAAATTACCGCCGCCATTAAGGCCTTGATCGGCGCTTTGTTCCTGCTTGGATTTTTAACCCAAGCCGCGGCCGCGGCGGGAGTAATTATCTCTCTTTATGAATTATGGCAACGCCAGTCGGCGGAAGTGAACGACCGTCTTTTGCTCAAATTGGCCATCGCCGCCGCTTTACTTTTTCTCGGCCCGGGAGTTTTATCCATTGATTGGCCGTTGTAATAAACGAGTTCGGTTTTTTATTTCACACTTTACACTTTTAACCTTTCACTTTACACTTTCCATTATCCCTAACCGCCCGTAGCTCAGTTGGTAGAGCAGCTGCCTTTTAAGCAGACGGTCGCAGGTCCGATTCCTGCCGGGCGGATTACGATTACTAAGCTGGTCTCTTGTAGGATTCTCTCTCTTTGAAGAGTTGGATGTATTTTTGATAGCTAAATAATCGATTCCGTTTACGATCATTGAGTGGTTGCAGGATTCTTATTTCAACTAAACGTTTAGCCAAATTGTTAGCATTAGCAAATGTTAAATTAACCGCCCTTTCTATATCACCGACGCCAACTATCGGTTGGCGAAAAAGATAATCCAAAAGCGCAATGGCACTTTTTGAAGCTTTGGCGTTTAAGTTGGTAGAAATTGTTTTTATGTCGTTCTCTTTTATTTTATTTATTTTCCGCGCCGTGTTGGTCGCTTCTTCTCCAACCAACCATACTCCTTCCAAAAAAAACTTGACCCAACTTTCAATATCACCTTTTTCGTGAACACCATGCAGGCGGTCATAGTATTCCTGCTTGTAAGCATGGAAATAATCTGACAGATATAGGGTTGGTTTCGATAATAAATTATAATGGCAAAGTAAAAGGGTAATAAGCAAACGCCCGATTCTGCCATTTCCGTCCAGAAAAGGGTGAATATTTTCAAATTGGGAATGAATCAGGGCGATTTTAACCAAAATAGGCATTGGCTGTTTGTTGTGGATAAATTTTTCGAAATTATCTAATACTGGGAACATGTCTTCGACGGCAGGTGGTACATATGATGCAGTATTGATGGTTGCTCCGCCAATCCAGTTTTGAGACTGGCGAAATTCACCCGGAGCCTTATGCTGACCGCGGGCATCCTTGAGTAACTTTTTATGAACCTCCCGAAGTAGTCGCAAGGTAAAAGGGAAATCTTCCTCCCTGGTTCTTTTTAAGCCGTGATTTATGGCGTCAATGTAATTAGTAATTTCTTGATAATCGTTTGGAGTATCTTCATCTACTTCACCAATTTCTGCTTTTGCAACATCGATAAAAGTTGCTCTTGTTCCCTCAATCTTGCTAGAAAGTGTCGCTTCTTTACGAAGATAAGAAAAGATAAAATAATCAGAATCTGGCAGAAGGTCAATAACAACACTTAAACCACCGAGCGCCCGATCAGCATTTGATAGCAATATTTGAGCTTTTTCATCTAAAATAACAGGTGGAATAGGAGGTAGGGGTTTTGGCACAAATGCAAAATACTCAGCTTCGCCGGAAAGCATTTTTCTAGGTGATCCCATTCTTGTTTTGTTGGTCATATTTAGGAACCAATAACTAATAAATTGATTATTATTGATAATAGCAAAAAACAATAATAAGCACAAGCCCTATTCTCAATTACTTAACTGCCTAATATACAGTAGTTTACCATACATCCCCTCCATGTAATCGCGGTCGGAAAAGATGGTTATAATATTCTCTTGTTGAGGGGATTATCACAACTCCAGAACCAAGCGTTCAAGACCCAGTTCAAAATCCAATAACCCGCGGTGATGGTTATGCCAAAGCGCGACCAGCCGCGCCGACAGTTTTTTCAATTCCGCCAGTTTAAAATTTTGATTGTGCCGACGCGCTTGCGCCAGGACAAACGGTTTCAGGCCAAGAGCGGCGGGATCGGCGGCGGTTTGCACGAGCAAGAGCGTTTTAACTTTCCAGACCAGCTTCCAAAAAATTTCTTCCGGCGCGAGTCCGCGAACGAGCGCCGTTTGAAACAAAATCCAGGCGCGTTGACGATCCCGCTCGCCCAGCGCATCAGCCAGCGCGAAAGGATTGAAACCGGCCAGTGGCTGGCGGTTTGGTCGCGCAGCTGATTGTTTGATCGCCCGCACTCGCCCGCCGGCCGCCGCGACCGCGGCCAAGATTTCGGTCTTAAGTTCACCCTCCAATAACAAATAGAGATTGGGTGATTGATTCAACTCTGTCAGCCGTTCCGTTAAAATTTTTTCCGGCGCGGCTAAAAAATCGATTAATTGCGCCGCGAATTTTTCCGCCCACAACATCTGCCCCAAACAAATTTCTTCCAGCCGCTCCGGCGAATAATCATCGGCGGAGAAGCGGAAAATCGTCAGGGCGGGATATTTTTTGAGCTGGGCGGCCAGTAAGGTGTCAGCGGCCGCTTTGACCGCCGTTCGGTCGCGGCCGTAAATTACATAGATCATAATTCCAAAGTTAAACCGATCGGACAATGATCGGAGCCGAAAACATCCGAAAGAACAAAAGCTGTCCGCACGCGTTCAAATAATTTCCGGCTGACGAAAAAATAATCAATCCGCCAG
>DATECC010000043.1:0-7942 GCA_036516635.1 Minisyncoccota bacterium
ACTACAATATGCTGGCGCTCGTAGACGGCGTGCCGAAACTGCTATCGCTCAAAGCCATTTTGGATGAATTTATCGGCCACCGCCAGACGATCATCCGCCGCCGGTCGGTTTATGATCTGCGCCGCGCCGAAGAACGCGAGCATATTCTTATCGGCTTGTCGCGGGCGCTGGATCAGATTGACGCCGTCATTCAGACGATTAAAAAATCGCGCGATGCCGCCGACGCCAAGAAACAATTGATGGAACAGTTTAAGTTTTCGGACCGGCAAGCGGTCGCCATTCTGGAATTGAAATTGCAGAAGTTGGCCGGCTTGGAACGGCAGCAGATTGAAGACGAACTCAAGGCGGTGCAGGCGTTGATCAAAGAACTGAAAGCGCTGTTGGCCGACGAGACAAGAATTCGGGCGGTGATGAAAAACGAATTTTTAGCGATCAAAAATAAATATGCCGACGCGCGCCGGACGAAAATCATCCGGCGCGGCGTGTCGGAAATTAAAACGGAAGATTTGGTGCCGGACAAGGAAAATGTTCTGGTGCTGACGCGCGGCGGTTATTTGAAACGCACCGACCCGACCGAATATCGCGCCCAGCGGCGCGGCGGCGTCGGCGTAGTGGATTTGAACATTAAGGAAGAAGATTTTGTGTCGCTGTTTCTGACCGCCAGCACCCACGACGATCTCCTCTTCTTCACCGATCGCGGCAAGGTTTATCAAATGAAAATGTACGATACGCCGGAAGGCAAACGGGCGACACGCGGCAAGTCCATTATGAACTTTCTGTCCTTGACGGGCGAAGAACGCGTCACTTCCGTTGTGGTGATGCCGCGGACAAAAGATAAAACAATTTCTCTGCTGATGGTCACAAAAACCGGCCAGGCCAAGCGGGTGGAAGCGGAGGTTTTTCGCGATGTCCGGCGGAGCGGCATCATTGCCATTACTCTTGATCCGGGCGACGAACTGTTGTCGGCGGCCGTGGTCGCCAAGGATGACGAAACGATTTTAACCACGGCCGGCGGGCAAGCAATCCGCTTTAAAGTCAAAGACATCCGCCAAATGGGCCGGGCCGCCGCCGGCGTCCGGGCGATTAAATTGAAAAAGAAAAGCGACGCCGTCGTCGGTTTGGGCGTCATCAAAAATGAACAGCGCGCGGCCGGCGCTCTGCTGGGAATTTCGGCCAACGGTTTCGGCAAGCGCACGGCGTTGTCGGAATATAAAGTGCAACGGCGCGGCGGGTCGGGCATCAAGACCGCCAAGATTACAGCCAAAACCGGCGCGCTGATTAAAACGGCCGTTTTGGCCAACGACACCACCGGCGCCGAAACCGAAATTTTGGCAATCTCCAAACACGGTCAGGTCATCAGAACCAAACTGGCGGAAATTCCGATTTTGGGCCGGGCGACCCAGGGCGTGCGGATTATGAAAATCCGCCTGGGCGACGCGCTGGCCTCCCTCACTTGTTTGTAAATCTGTGTTACACTGGCGACGTATGGCCTTTTCTAAACCCGCCGAAAATATTGACCAATTCAATTTAACTACCGGAATGACCGTGGCTGATTTTGGCGCCGGTTCCGGCGCCTACGCCCTCGCCATGGCGCGTTGTGTCGGTCAATCCGGGCGGGTCTATGCCATTGATGTGCAAAAAGAATTGCTCGCCCGCCTCGGACGGGAAGCCAAGGCGGAACATTTAGCCAATCTGGAAGTTATCTGGTCGGATCTGGAACGCGCCGGCGGTTCCAAACTGGCCGACCGCTTGGTGGATTTCGTTTTGTTCGCCAATTTATTATTCCAAATTTCCGGCCAGTACACTTTATTTTTGGAAGCTAAACGGATTTTAAAACCGGATGGACGGTTGGCGGTCATTGATTGGCGGGAGTCCTACGGCAATCTGGGGCCGCCCGCCGAACGAGTGATTAAAATAGAAACGGTTAAAGACATCGCCAGCCAAGCCGGTTTTGTTTTTCAGAAAGAATTTTCCGCCGGCGATCATCACTACGGTTTGTTATTCACTTTGGCCTAATTCAATGAAAAATTTAAGCGCTTTTCAGATCGTCCTCATCAGTCTATTTATTTTATTCTTATTAGTCGGCACTTTGATCTTTGCCGGCGTTTTGCCCGGTTATCGCCAAACGCCGGGCGGCGCCGCCGGTGAACTGGTGCTGTGGGGAACGGTGCCGCAAAGTATTCTTCAGCCGATCCTGGAACAATTCAATAAAGATTATAAAAATTATTTTACGCTACGGTATGAAGAAAAAACCGGCGCCACGCTGGAAACTGAATTTGTGGAAGCCAAGGCCGATAACCGCGCGCCTGATCTGCTGCTCTTGCCGCACGATCTGGGTTTGACGCAACGGACGCGGCTAACGCCGCTGCCGCCGGATTTTTTCCCGTTGCGGCAATTTCAAGACACCTTTATTGACGCCGGCGGTCTAATGATCGGCGATGAAGGAATTTTGGCTTTGCCGTTAGCGGTTGATCCGCTGATAATGTATTACAACAAAAATCTATTGGCCGAAGCGGGCTGGCCGGCGCCGCCGCGCGCCTGGAGCGAGTTCGTGTCCAAAACGGCCAACCTGACCACCTTTGACGATCGACGGAATATTCTCCAAAGCGCCGTTGCTTTGGGCGAAACCAAAAATATTATTCACGCCAAAGATTTATTGGCAATGCTGTTATTGCAGGCCGGTAATCCGATTATCAGCCAAAGTAATCAAACTTATGTTTCCGCCCTTAACCAAAATTTCAACACCATCCTAAAACCGGCCGTGGCGGTGCTGGATTTCTACACCCAATTTGCCGATCCGGCGCGTCCGAATTATTCTTGGAACCGTTCTCTGCCCGAAGCCCGGCCGGCTTTCAGCCGCAGCCAAACGATTTTCTATTTCGGCTACGCCAGTGAGTACGCTTCCATCGCTAACGAGAATCCGCATCTCACTTTTGATGTGACGCTGCCGCCGCAGCCAACCGAGACCAATCAACCGAAACTCATTTTAGGTCGTTTATTGTCGGTAGCGGCGGTGCGCGGCGGACCGAAAACCAACGCCGCCATGGCCGCCGCCGCCGCGTTTTCCAATGCCGCGCCGGCCGGCGCGCTTGCCCAAGCGCTGTTTCTGCCGCCGGCGCGGCGCGATCTTTTGGCGGCCGCGCCGACCGAGCCGGCGCTGGCGCTGTTTTACCGCGCGGCTTTGCTCACGCGCGCTTGGTTGGATCCGGATCCGCCGGCGACTAAAAAGATTTTTGACACTATGGTAGAATCAGTCGTGACCGGTCGGTTGCGCTCGGTCGAAGCCGTGGCCGCGGCCGATCGGGAACTTAGTGCGTTGCTCCAAAGGATTTATGGAAACAATCGCTAATTTTTTGATGGCAGGCATCGTGCCGACCTGCGCGGCCGAGGGTTGTAATTATCAGGATTTTCTCCAGTTGATCGGCAATCTCTTTCAGTACTTGCTTCTAATTGCCGTACCGCTGGCGACCGCCGTAATCGTTTGGGGCGGCATTGTGTTGGTCACCGCCGGCGCGAACGAAGGCAAGCGCAGTCAAGCCAAAAGTATGATCGGTTTCGCGATCTGGGGACTGGCGCTGGCGCTGGCCGCCTGGTTGATTATTAAAACAATTATGGTCGGTCTGGGTGTTAAAGAGCCATTTTTACCGAATTTTTTTCAATAACATTTCTGGTATTTCTATGATTTCTAAAGTTTATTTTACACTTTTCGCGTTCAGTTTTTCGCTTTTCGGATGGATTCAAAAAGTTTGGGCACAGGGGACCATTGGGACTCAGCCACCCGGAGGTAGTATTGATACAGGTGGAGTTATTACCAACCCCCTTGGCTCCATCACCGACATCAGCGCTCTGATCACTAAAATTTTGGAAATCGTCGTCCAGATCGGTTTGCCGGTCATCGCGCTGGCGATCGTCTATACCGGTTTCTTATTTGTCAAAGCGCGCGGCAACGAATCCGAGTTGACGCAGGCCAAAACCACGCTTTTCTGGACGGTTATTGGCGCGGCGGTGATCCTCGGCGCGTTCGTGATTCAAGTAACGATTCAGGGGACGATTACGGAATTAGGGAAGTAGTCCCGACGTAAAGTCGGGATCCCGACCGAAGCGTCGGGACTTATAAAAATTATGATTAACGATTTTGAATCTTTAATTAAAACCATTGTTGAAAACATTTTCAACCCGCTGGTGGGATTGATTCTGACTTTGGCGCTGGTCTATTTTTTGTGGGGGATAGTCAAATACCTGCAGTCCGTCGGCGACGAAACAAAACGCCAGGAGGGGATTAAAATGATGACTTACGGCATCATCGCCCTATTCGTGATGGTCTCGGTCTGGGGTCTGGTCAATGTGCTCAAAAAGACCTTCCCGCTTGATTATGACACGCCGACCCGGCCGCCGATTCCGGCCTCGCCGGTGTCCGGATAACTAATCCACTATCCGCTCTTGGCCGCGCGATAGGAATGCTTTATACTTAACCAGTCGTTAAAAAGGTCGTCGAAACCTTTATTATCAAGAATTTATCAATTTAAAAATGTTATCTACAATTAAAAAACTGGTCCCAAGTCTGGCTTTCTTTATGCCCCTGGTGATGTTCGCTCAAGTTAATGATATTGACGATTTAGCTCAAAAAATCACAGATATCTTGGGTCTGATCATTCCGATTCTCTTAACCATTGCCCTCATCTATTTTCTTATCGGATTGGTTAAATATATTATGGCCGCTGGCGATGATGAAGCCAAGAGCACTGGACGAAGCATGATGATTAACGGTGTTATTGCTCTGTTTGTGATGGTGGCGGTCTGGGGTTTTGTAAATGTACTCACAAATACTTTTTTTGGTGGTGGCGTGATAGTTCCTCCAGATCTGCCAGAACTTCCTGGTAATACATACAGTCGATAAGCATCTGATTAAGTGACCGAAATTCCTCTTATTGGCAAAATTAAGACCGAAATTATCACTCCGTTAATCTGGTTTCTGTTTGTCCTCGGCCTGCTGTATTTTCTTTACGGCGTGCTTGAATTGGTGCGAAACACGGACAATGAGGACGCGCGGGCGACCGGCCGCCAGCACATTATCTGGGGTCTGGTCGGAATGTTCATTATGGTCGCCTTTTGGGGGATTATGAATTTGATTTGCCGGACGATTGGCGCCAACTGCACGGGATAGAGGTGTAACTTGTCCGCCGCTGAGGCGATTAGAAATAAAAAACCCTGCACTATGGTAGGGGACAAGGTGAAAAAATCCCCCGGTCGCGTTTGTCAACGCGTCGGGGGGATTGGTGTGTGGAAATATCTCCTACTTTCATTTTAACTTCCAGCCGTACCACACTGTTATCTCGCTATCCATTTTGGAATGTTGGAAAGTGAGAACGGCTTTTGTTGGTGGTACATTACTTCCCAGGTCTAGTTTCTGACCCGGGCAGTAATCATAAGTTTCGCCTAGGCCATCCGTGATCTTAACGCAATCAGATGTTTCCCACCACCCTATTACATTCGGCGGGAAACTGATCTTTTGCGGCGGACTGTTCGGTAAAAGAACAGTCGTCTTTTTTACTACCCCTAACTCCGAACTCACCGCGCGCGCGGCGGGGTCGGTGGTTGTGGTGAGTTTGGTTGAGAGCGACGTAGATGACAACACTGCCCGATCTTTCGCCCACTCGGTCACTCGCGGATAGGCGTACCAGACTACAACACCAATCATACCTGCCACCGCAATCACCCAGCCAGTTTTTTTCAACCTCCCCAAACTGATGACTTTAGCCGCATCGCGCTCTGTAGCCTTAGTGGCTTTGTAATAGGGATAAGTTACCCAATACAACCACAGAAGCCATATGGCAAGTCCTCCAAGTGGACTGATGCCCAAGATGAAATCACTGAGTCCACCACCCTGTTTAACCTTCCCACTGCTAATAGACCAAGTGACCACCAAAGCCAAACTGAATGGGACCCCCAGAGAGATAATCAGGTTTAGATTTTTTCTGACCATCTGGTTTCGTCGCGCCATACACAAAAGCGCGGAAACAAGCAAGGCAAGAACTAACCAAGACATATTACTTACCACTTTTCTCACCTCCTTCCTCTACGCCCGTGGAGTTTTTCGGTTTGTCTACCGTTTGCGGTTTAACCGCAGATTTCCACAAGGCATCGTTTAGCCAGTCAAAGCAAGTCGAAATCCAATTCGGAATCAAAAGAATGTACCAAACAATCCTTCGCCACCCTCTCCACGGATTACACTTTTTCATTTTACCACCCAAAATATCTAGGGTGAAAAAAACAATGACTGTGGCTACAAACCAAGACCAATTAATCTTCATAATTGTCCCTTTCTCATTTTAGTGTTTTGCTCGGTTTTTAGCTGGGCGTTATTGCCTAATGTTGTCAAAGACCGTTTACTAGTTGCGATTGTAGCACCTTAAAAATAAAAGTCAAATTTTAAAAAATCCCCCGATCGCTACACGACCAAGGGATTTTAAACAGACCTCCTCCCTTGAAATTATTGGGATTACGGTTTAGGCAATGGTGGAGTACTGGTGCTAATTGGTAACATAGGCGTGACACCAATACCAGGGCTCACGATTGTAACATTAGCACCAGCTTTTTCTAACGCCTGCAGTTCCCGAAGTCGAGGGGCATAGTTATTTGTAGCCATGACTTCGGCCTCTGCTTTTAATGCAGCGGCTAGGCCATCGGCCCTGGCCTTAGCGGCCTTGGCTTCTTGCTCGGCAACATACAACGCCATTGTTGCTTCGCTGGCCCTTTTCCCTAGATCACTCGTCAGATTAACAGATTGAATCTCAACGGTGACAATCTCTACCCCGTATAATTGTTTGAGACCAACGGTTCTATTCCCCATTTTGTCATTGAGCCAAAGCATGATTGTTTCAAAGAAAAGAGGGTTACCATCCGCGTCCTTCAAAAAATCATCTTTCGGGTCTGCTGCTACTTTACCTTCGATTTCTGACAAAAGATGTTTGTAGGTTGAACCACCGACATAATTCCTCGCGTTTTCGTTGGCCGCGGTCTGCGTTTTGGCGAGCCAGTTATCAACCCAAAACAAAGCTTTCAGGGGGTTAATACACCGGATGTTGAGAACATATCTCATCTTTACCGGTAATCCGCCGCTTGTCGGCGCCTCCTCAAGCTCCATGAGGTAGGGAAAAACTTTTGCGAAGATGGAATAGACATTCTCACCCCTGACTTTTACCGTTAAACCAGGTTTTCCTTCTTGACCCGGAGGAGTCTCTTTCTGTTGCACTTCAGCCCATTGGAAAAAATAACGATAAACCTGGATAAGCGGAAAAATTCCAACCCAATAAATACCAAATTTCTTCTCCAACCAGTTTCGGTTGTCTTTCCATCCCTCGTCATAGCCATTAAGCGTGGCCCCTGCCGGAAGTTTCCGCCAATCATTCTTGATTACGTCCCACCGATCATACTTATCATCAAAGTTGTTTCTATCCTCAGGATCATTGAGATGGAACCCTTTATGGGACATAATAAATCGTTTCGGTTCCTTACCTTTAACAATTGAAACGATCTCACCACCAGGACAGAAAGTGAAGAAGACTCGCATGCCCGCCAGGGCATAGACAAATAACGCCATTAGCACTCCGAAAACAATCGTCAAACTCACGACTAGACCGAGACAGGTAATCAATGTCATTTCAGTTTCTCCCTATCTTTAGAGGTTTGTTGTTGACAAATACCAATACCAAATCCGTCTGCGACTATACCATATTGCTTAAAAAATGCAAATTGAAATGCCGGAGAGAGGACTTGAACCTCCATGAGCTTGCGCTCACCAGCTCCTAAAGCTGGCGTGTCTGCCATTTCACCACTCCGGCTCATCTTCTTTCATTATAATCACTACAATCCGCCCACAAGGATTTGAACCTTGGACCGTCTGCTTAAGAGGCAGCTGCTCTACCAACTGAGCTATGGGCGG
>DATECC010000044.1:0-2039 GCA_036516635.1 Minisyncoccota bacterium
AAACCGACATCGCCCCAACCGGCGCACTTGCAGACCGAGACGAAAACGCGACCGAGCGACGAACGCGCTTTCATCATTGTCGTGATAACCCTCCGCCCACCGATGAATTCATTGGTGTGGGCTAGAATTGTTTCCCCCGGTTCAATTAAGATCACTCGGTCATCGGGCTTGATCCCGCTCCATTCGAAAGCGGCGAAACGTTTAAACACACCCTTCGCTTTTTGGGCGCGAAGCGCTTTTGTTCCCCAAACATAATCGGTGTGTTTCTTGTTAAAAATATTATAGTGATTCAAATAGTAATTCGGCGGCTGTTCGCGGAAAAACCACTCGCCGAGCGTCACATCGTAACTGGAGGTGCTCAAATGCGCCCGCTTAAACGGCTCAATGACGATATTACCGCGCTTTTTCTCTTCTAAAATCTTTTTGTCCGACAATGCCATAATAGATTAAGATATGCTATCGTGGGGCAAATTGCAAACGATGAAAATTTTTATCTACGACGAGTTTAATCCCGAGGACACGGCGATGATGCAGGCGCTGTATTCGCGCTCGGCCGTTTCCGTCACCGAGCACGCGGCCAAAGTCAAACAAACCGGCTCGGGCAAGTTTATGGAAAAATATTATGTCGGTTATGGCCACGCCTCCATCGCCGATTGCGGTTCCACCACCATTTTTATTGAAGGCGTGTCTATGCTCGTCGCCAAGGCGGTGGAAGACTGGCCGCTTTATTCCGGTCAGGAAACCAGTTCGCGCTATATTGATTTCGCGCACCAGACAATCGTTGATCCGCTTGGTAGCGTCAGCTCAAAAAAAATTCTGGACCGCTGGCTGGAATTTTATGTCAACGGTCAAGCGGCGGTGGGGAAACATCTGCGGATTAAATATCCGCGCCGGTCGGATGAAGACGAAACCGTGTACGAACGCGCGGTAAAAGCGCGCACTTTTGATATCCTCCGCGGCTTTCTGCCCGCCGGTATCACCACGCAACTTTCCTGGCATACCAATTTGCGTCAGGCCTGGGACAAACTGACGTTATTGAGGCATTGGCCTCTGCCCGAAGTGCAAGAAACGGCCAAATTCATTCATTCTCAATTGCAAGCGAAATATCCGTCCAGTTTCAGCCATCAACTTCACGCCGGACAGGAACGATATTGGAAATTTTTGGGCGACAAACATACTTTTTATCTGGAAAAGAAATATGCTGGCGATTTTTCGGCAACGACCAACATTAAGCCGGCCGCACTGGAACACTATCGCGATATTTTGCGCCAACGGCCGGCAAGAACCAATCTACCCCACTTTTTAACCCAGCTCGGCACCTGCACTTTTAATTTTCTGCTGGACTTTGGTTCCTTTCGCGATCTGCATCGCCACCGCAACGGCGTTTGCCGGATGCCGTTGTTGACAACGCGTTTCGGTTTCAATCACTGGTATTTGGCGCAGCTGCCGATCAACTTAAGCCGCGCCGCGAAAAATTTGATTAAAGAACAACAAACCGCGATTGCTAAATTGAAAGCCCCCCGAGAATTGACTCAATACTACATCGCGATGGGTTTCAATGTTACCTGCCAAGTCAGTTACGGTCTGCCGCCGACGGTCTATGTGGTGGAGTTGCGTTCTGGCAAAATGGTCCATCCGACGCTCCGGCGCGTGGCGCATAAAATGGACAAATTCTTGCGCCGACGATTTCCGCTTCTCAAACTCCATTCTGATCTTGATCCGGACGATTGGGATATTAGAAGGGGTAAGCAAGATATTCGGGAGAAAAAATAATTTTATGAATGACAAACAAATTGAGCGATTGATCAAGGCCGAAAAGAGACGGCAGAAGCGGGTGATCAATTTGATCGCCTCGGAAAATTATGTGTCCAAAGATGTGCTGGTGGCGCTCGGTTCGGAATTGACGAACAAATACGCCGAGGGGTATTCAGCTCATCGCTACTACGGCGGCAATGAAAATTCGGACAAAATTGAAAATCTCTGCCGCCAGCGCGCGCTGAAATTGTTCAAATTAAAACCGATCGACTGGAGCGTGAATG
>DATECC010000045.1:0-6738 GCA_036516635.1 Minisyncoccota bacterium
GCCAACGCGCCCTCGATGAAAGCAATGTCCAGTTCGTCCAGAAGATTATGCGACTTTAGAGCGCGAAAATGCCGAAAATCAAAAATCTTTTTCCAGTCCTGCCAATGGTCATTCAATAGTTCCGTCAGCACAATCAGATTATCTTCGCAACACGAGAAAGTGAACCAGCCGATTTTAATTTTTCCCCGATCATTGGGCGCGGCCATTGACCGCCATTGTAGCATAAAAAGCCGGATGCTATAATTTTTCCGTGGCTGATATTTTGACGATTGGCATCGGTGGCGCGGCGGGCGACGGCACCAAGGAAGCCGGGGCTGCGCTCGGCACACTCTTGGCCGAACTCGGTTACGAAGTTTTTATGTCTATCGCCAATCCCTCCCTCATTCGCGGCGGGCATAATTTTGCCCGCTTGTCTTTTGGTGCGGAAAAAATCTGGTGTGATCGCGATAAATTGGATGTTTTGGTCGCCCTGAATGAGGAATCGATCACCCTTCATCAAGATGAATTGTCGCCCAACGCCGTTATTTTCGCCGATGAATTAACGCCGACGGTGACAGCCGCGCGCGGCGCCAACGCCGTGGCTTTGCCGATGGCCGCGACCGCCATTGCTATCGGCGCGCCGGCGGTGGCGCGCAATTCAGTGGCGCTCGGCGCGCTGGGATATTTGCTGGATTTGGATTTGGCCGGGTTACAGAAAATTCTCCAGCGGATTTTCCAAAATAAAAAACCGGAGCTTAATCTTAAACTGGCGCAGACTGGTTTTGAATTTTTAAAAAAAACCGGTTTGGCGCCGCTTAAAAAAATCAAACCCGGGCAAACCAAAAAAGAATTTCTGGACGGCAATGTGGCTTTCGCCAAGGGATTGTTGGCCGCCGGACTTGATTTTTATGTCGCTTATCCGATGACGCCGGCGACTTCCATTTTGCATTTTTTGGCCGGCGAGCAAAAAAATCGGAAATTGAAAGTCATTCAGCCGGAGAATGAACTGGCGGCCATCAACCTGGCGCTCGGAGTGGCTTATGCCGGCAAACGAGTAGCGGTCGGTTCGGCCACCGGCGGTTTTACGCTGATGCAGGAAGCCTTCAGTTTTGCCGGCGGCGCCGAACTGCCGCTGGTGGTGGCGGTGGCGCAACGGCAGGCGCCGGCGACCGGCGTGCCAACTTTTTCCAGCCAAGCTGATTTGCGCTTGGCGATTCATGCCGGTCACGGCGAATTTCCGCGGCTTGTGATTGCGCCCGGCGATCCGGCGGAAGCTTTTTTGGCCGGTGCCGTCGGTCTCAATCTGGCCTGGCAATATCAAACACCGGTGATTGTGTTATTGGATAAGATAGTTTCCGAACATCCGGCCACCAGTCAATTGACCGCCGATCAAATTAAAATTGAATCGGGGAAAATTGCCGCTAAAACCGGTTCTGATTATCGTCGTTATGAAATCACCGCTGACGGTTTGTCGCCGTTGGCTTTTCCGGGAACACCGGATATCGTCGTCAAGATTACCAGTTACGAACACGGCGAAAAAGGAATCACCACCGAAGATCCCGAACTGGTTAAGGCGATGGTTAACAAACGTTTCGCCAAAGCCGCGGCGCTGGCGACCGAAATGGTTCAACAGGAAACCGTAAAAATTTATGGAGATCAAGAAGCCGAGACCGCTGTGATTTTTTGGGGATCAACCAAGGGGCCGGTGCTGGAGGCCGCCAAATATTTTGACCGGCCGCTCAAGCTCGTGCAAATCGTTTGGTTAGAGCCTTTTGATGTCGGAAGAGTTTCCGCGGCTTTGGCTAAAGTTAAAAAAATTATCAATGTGGAGGGCAATCATAACGCTCAGCTGGCCGCACTGATCCGCGAAAAAACCGGCTTGGAAGTTTCAGCCAATATTCTGAAATATGATTCCCGGCCGTTCGACCCCATTGAACTGGCGCAACAAATCAATCTTCTCAACCATGAATAATTTAGCGACCACCGCTAAAATTACCTGGTGTCCGGGTTGTCCAAACTCCGCCATTCTGGTGGCTTTCCGTCAGGCCGTGGCTGAATTGATTGAGGCAAAAAAAATCAAGCCGGAAAATATTGTCATCGGCGCCGGTATCGGCTGCCACGGTAAAATTGCCGATTATCTGAATCTGAACAGTTTTACTTCGCTCCATGGACGGATTCTGCCGGCGCTGACCGGCATCAAGTGCGCCAATCCGCAATTGACCGTTATCGGCTTTTCCGGCGACGGGGACTCTTTTTCCGAAGGTCTGGAACACCTACTTCACGCCGCCCGCCGTAATTCCGATCTGAAAGTTTTTTTGCATGATAATCAGGTGTTTGCTCTCACCACCGGCCAGGTCACCGCCTTGAGCCCCAAGGGTTACAAAGGAAAATCAACGCCGGACGGCAGTTGGGAAGAACCGTTTCTGCCGCTGCCTTTATTGCTGGAAGCCGGCGCCACTTTTTTGGCCCGAACTTATGCGGGTGATATCGCCGGTACCAAGAAAATAATGCTGGCGGCGATCGCTCACCGGGGTTTTGCCTTCGTGGAAATCATCCAGCCGTGTTTAATCTTTTTTGACACGCGTGAATATTTTAAAGACCGGCTTTGCCCCCTCCCCGCCGATTTTCCGGTTCAAGATAAAAACGCGGTTCGGGAATTTTTGGCTCAACCCGACACCCAAACGCCAGTGGGCATTTTCTATCAGGTGGTCAAACCGACTTACGAGGAACAACTATGGCGCTAGAAAAATTTTTTGATCCTCAATCGGTAGCGGTCATCGGTGCTTCCGACGATAAAAATAAAGTCGGTTTTGCCTTGCTGACCAACCTGCACCGCGGCGGCCAGCGGGCGATTTATCCGGTCAATATCAACCGACAGGAATTGGCGGGGGTGAAATCTTATCCGACAGTTAAAGATATTCCCGCAACGGTTGATTTAGCGGTGATTGCCGTCCGGGCGGACATCGTGCCGCAAATTTTGGCGGATTGCGGAGAAAAAAAAATTACCGCGGCGATCGTCATTTCCGCCGGCTTTAAAGAGATTGGCGCCGGCGGCCAAGCGCTGGAAGAAAAAATCGTCGCCGCCGCGCGGGATTATGGTATCACCTTGCTTGGCCCGAATTGTCTCGGTATCATCGATACGCAGACAGATTTTAATGCTTCGTTCGCCGCTCAAAAACCGCCGCGCGGCGAGATCGCTTTTCTCTCGCAATCCGGCGCGCTCGGCGCGGCGCTGCTGGATTTGGCTTTGGAACACAATCTCGGTTTTTCCAAATTCATCAGCTTGGGCAACGAGGCGCAGTTGTCTGAAATTGAGTTTTTGGCTTACCTGGCTAAAGATGCGGCCACTCAAGCGATTCTCATTTATCTGGAAAAATTATCTAACGGGCCGGAATTTATCCGACTCTGCACCGAAATTACCAAGACCAAACCGGTGGTCATTCTGCGCGCCGGCCGATCGGCGCGCGGTCGTCAAGCAGTGATGTCGCACACCGGTTCGTTAGCGCCGGCCAGCGCCGTGTTTGCCGCTGCTGGCCGGCAAGCCGGAGTGATGATGGTGGAATCAATCCGAGAACTTTTCAATCTGGCCAAACTTTTTCAACTGGGAATTAAAAAACCTTTATCGCGGCTGGCGATTTTAACGAACGGCGGTGGACCATCAGTCGTGGTCACCGATCTCATTGATCTCTCCCGTTCACTTTCTCTGGTGGAATTGTCAGCCCAAACCCAGGCGGCCCTGCGAGCCGTTTTACCGCCAATGGCGGCCGTTAACAATCCGGTGGACATTATCGGCGACGCGCCGGCGGCACGTTATGCCGCCGCCCTAAACATTATTTGCGCGGAAAAAGATCTTGATGGCATTATTCTGATTCTGACGCCGCAGATGATGACGGCCGCCGCGGCCGTGGCCGAGCTGATCGTCGAGTTCAGAAAGCAAAAACCGATTCTGCCGGTTTTTGTCGGCGGACCGGCGATTGAAGACGGATTGGTTTGTTTAAAAAAAAATAATTTGGCAAATTTCACTTTTCCGAAAGATGCCGTTGAGGCCTTAAACCACCTTGCGCGCGGCGCCAAAAAACCAGAAAAAATAACTGGCGCCGATCACCCCCCGGTTTCAACTCCAGCCTTAACGATGATGGAATTTGCCGCGATATCCAAGATTCTGGGAGATTATGGAATTGAGCTGGCTGGCGTTCTCGCCAAACAAAAGGCCGACTTGGCGGAAATTATTCCAAAATTGGGAGCCGGGCCTTTCGCGCTGAAAATCATCTCGTCGGACATTATCCATAAAACCGATTCCGGTGCGGTTAAATTAAACTTGAAAAATATTGCCGAAACGGAGAGGGCCTGGGATGAGATTATTGCCAAAAATCCCGGTATCAAACTGGCAGGGGGGCTGGTTCAACCGATGATTTCCGGAAAAGAAATGATTATTGGTCTGAAGCGCGATCCGACTTTCGGCCCGACTATCCTGTTCGGCTGGGGCGGAATTTTTGCCGAAATTTTGAAAGATACCGTGCTCCGTTTGGCGCCCGTTTCCCCAGCCGCGGCACGGCTGATGATCCAGGAAATCAAGGGCGTAAAAATTTTGACCGGCCATCGCGGCGAAAAATCAGTTGATCTGGAGGCGTTGGCCGAAGTGATTGTCAAAATTTCAAATCTGGCCGTTGATCATCCGGAAATTCAAGAAATGGATCTGAATCCGGTGATGGCCACGCCTGAAGGCGCAATGGTGATTGATGTCCGCATAATGGTGTAAACATTGCCGTTAAAATTGTCACCCGAAAAGATTATTCCAGATTCCGACGATCGTGAATAAGTGGAATAATCTAAAAATTTAATTGGATTAGAATTAAGTGAGCAGTTTTTTCAAATTGAAATCGGGGTCGGCAAGTGCGGCGTGGTGGTCGGAGACGTCCACATTATTTTCAATCAATTTGGCAATGGTTGTCAGTTCGGCGGTGCGGTTGATCAGCGTTGCGCCGACCAATTCCCGACCGACGATAATCAAGCGCGCGTAAGAATTCAACGCCGGCGCGCCGCGCGGAACAATCAGCCGGTCTCGGCCCGGCGCCACATCGCCGACGAAAGCAATGGTCAGGCCCAGACCTTGGGTCGTGTAAAAAGAAACAAATTTAAATTGGTGTTTTTGATCGCTCGCCATATTTAATCCGGCAATTCGCCCCTGCTCCCGCGCGTTGACCCAATTGCCCATTTGGACATTTTCCGCCAACAGCACATCTTTATACTCGGCAATATCGCCGGCGACCCAGACCGCCGGCAGATTCGTTTCCAAATATTCATTGGCCAAAATTCCCTTGTTCACCGCGAGCCCCGCTGATTTCAGCCAATCAACCTGATTAATGACGCCGATCCCGCACAACACTAAATCGCTCGACAGTTGGCGGCCGTTTTTCAGCGTCACGCCGGTCACTGAATCAGCGCCGTTAATCTCGGCAATTTCCGCTTGCTTAATGATTTTTAGACCGTTTTTGGTGATTGAATTTTCAATCATCAACCCCGAAGCTTCATCCAAAATTGGTTCCCAAAAATAAGCTTCCCGGAGAATAATCGTCGTGTCCAATCCGGCTAATTTCAACAAATCGGCCATTTCAAAACTGATAAAACCGCCGCCGACAACGACGGCGGTTTTTCCGGTTTTCAGATCGGCCATTATTTTTTTTCCATCTTCCAGCGTCCGCAAATAATGGACCCCCGATTTGTCCGCGCCCGGAACATTCAAGGTCCGGGCGCGGACGCCGATCGCCAAGAGTAATTTTTCGTACGGCAATTTCTCGCCCGTCGTCAAAGAAATAATCTTATTCACCCCGTCCACACTACTGGCGGTTTGGCCGCCCAGAAAGTTGATCCGGTTTTCGCGGTACCAATCATCACCCTTGAGATAAACTTGATCAAAAGGAATTTTACCCAAGAAAAAGTTCGGTTTGGACAGCATCACCCGCGAATACAGAGCATGTTTTTCGTCACTAACGATCGTTAGCGAACCGTTTTGATCAATTTGTCTGATGGCCTCCGCCGCCGCGACCCCCGCCGCGCCGCCGCCGATAATGACATATTTAGATTTGTCCACGACTGTGCCTGAAATTAGGTTTATTTGGGAAAAATTTGCTTGCCCGATTTGTCGAAAAGCCAGATCGCCTTGGTCGGGCACGATTGGGCCGACATTAGCAAAGTGGCATCGTCGGCGGCGTTTGGATCAAGCACCACCGCCTTATTTTCATTATCTAAATTATAAGTCTCGCCCGAAACGGCGATGCAGGACGCGGCGCCGATACACAGATCGCGGTCAACCACGATCTTGCCGATCTTTGAATCGGTCCGATTACGAAGATACTCTTTTTGATTGGCCATGGCTTTTAGTTTTTAAATTTAACGCTACTAATGGTTCTATTGTAACCCAAACCAACTAGCGCGTCCAAAATTATGGTCATTTTACGAGAACAGGAAAGACAAGGGTTTTTCCTGCCGCGCCGCCGCCGCCAGATGAAACCGGGCCAAATCTACGTTTGGTTTAAGTGGGGATGAGACGGCACCAAAAGCACTAGACCACCGTCTGGCGCTTTTTTTAGCGAAAATCGCTCAAAATAAAGTAACTAGATAGTTCATCTGTCAATGTTGAAAATTCGGCGGCGGGAGCATAATATGATTAAGCTCCACGGTCGACGATTAGAAACTTATTTAATTAATTTTAAAAATTACTATGGATGAGGCCAAAAAGTGCGATAAGTGCCATCACGA
>DATECC010000046.1:0-3206 GCA_036516635.1 Minisyncoccota bacterium
CGGGTTTTAACGCGCCCCAACCAATCGCCGACCGGCGCTCTGATCGTTGATCTGGGCTCGGCCAACACCGTCATGCCGCTGCGCCCGGGCGATTTGGCGGTGAGCGAAAACGCGGCAATCGGTGAAATCTCGGCCGTCTACGACCGGACAGCGAAAATTGAACTGTATTCCAGCTGGGGTAAAAAAATTGAGGCACTGATCGGACCTGACCGCATCGCCGCCGAAGCGCGCGGCCGCGGCGGCGGCAATTATCTCGTTTCGCTCCCGCGCGATTTGGCGCTGAAAGTCGGCGATCCGGTTTTCGTCAGCCGCGCCGGCGCGGAATACGGCTTGGGCGAAGTGCGGGTGATCATGCGCGATCCCAGTGACGCTTTTCAAGAAATTTTATTTCGCAGTCCGGTGAATTTGGAATTATTGTCGTGGTTGGAAATCTATGGTTCGTAAAATATTTTATTTTATTATCAGCCTGATCGCCGTCCTCTTTTTGCCCTGGCCCTTGGCGCTGGGAGCAATAGCGGTGATCGCTGTCGGACTGAAACCGATTTACTCGGCCGCCGCCGCGGCCTTACTTTTTGATTGGGCTTACGGCGCGAGCGGGCATTTAATGATTGGTTTGCTGACCTTGATCGCGGTTTGGCTGGCAATCCTGATCGGTCGGCAATTTATCAGATGGGATCAATTAAAAAATGATTATTGATCCGGACGAAATTTTTCTGGACGCTTATAATTTACCGGCCTTTGATCGCCAGCAATTTGAAGGCGAATTGGAGCAGCCGATTAAAAAGTCCGCCGTTTTTCTGTTGGCGGCGGTTTTTGCCGTCATCGCTCTGGTGTTTTTCGGCCGCGCTTATTATTTACAAATGGTTAACGGTCAAACCCTGGCGGCGCGCGGCGCCAACAATACTTTGCGTCACACCAAACTTTTTCCGGAGCGGGGAGTGATTTACGACCGCCGCGGTCAGGAATTGGTCTGGAATAATCCGGATCGAACTTATCTGCCAACGGCCGGTCTGGCTCATCTTGTGGGCTATGTCGGTTACCCGTCCACCGCCGAACTGGCGGCTTATAATTTTGACCCGCGCGAGTTAATCGGCCGTGACGGCGTGGAAAAAACTTACAATCAACGGTTGCTCGGTCAAAAGGGCGTGCTGATTGAAGAAGTTGACGCTTACGGTGAAATTCAATCTTCTCATTCGCTGAATTCACCGCAGGCCGGTGAAAGTTTATATCTGTCGATTGATGCGCGCTGGCAAAATAAATTATTTGATTTGATTAAAACCCTAGCCCGCAATCGCGGTTTTACCGGCGGCGCCGGCGTGATTATAGATGTGACCAACGGCGAATTGTTGACGCTGGTCAGTTATCCGGAATACGAACCGCAAATCATCGCGCGCGGCGATGATCAAACGGCGATCAAAAGTTGGTTTGCCGATCCGGCCAAACCTTTTTTGAATCGGGCGGTCGCCGGTCTGTACGCTCCCGGTTCAATCATCAAACCGATCATTGCCGTCGGGGCGTTAAATGAAGGCGTGATTGATCCGGCGAAAAAAATCACCAGTCTCGGCGCGCTGACCTTGCCGAATCCTTATGTGCCGGATCAACCGTCAATTTTCCGCGACTGGAAAGCGCACGGCGCAACCGCTATGCGCGAAGCACTGGCGGTTTCGTCCGATGTTTATTTTTATGAAGTCGGGGGCGGTTTTGAGGATCAACCCGGACTCGGCATTGCCCGGATTGATCAATACGCCCGCGCCTTCGGCCTCGGCGCTCCGACCGGCATTAATTGGCCGACGGAACAGTCCGGCGTCATTCCAACACCGGATTGGAAAGCGGAATTGTTTCCCGCTGATCCGTTATGGCGGGTCGGCGACACTTATCACACGGCGATTGGCCAATATGGTTTTCAGGTAACACCGCTGCAAATGGCCCGGGCGATCGCCGCGATCGCCAACGGTGGTCGTTTGGTAACACCGACCGTACTGGCGGCCAGCTCCACGATCATTGTCCCCGAACCGCGCTTGATTGAACAGCCGATTAAACCGGAAATTTTTCAAATCGTGCGCGAAGGGTTGCGGCTGGCGGTGACGAACGGCACTGCCGGCGGCTTAAATGTTCCTTATGTGAAAGTGGCGGCTAAAACCGGCACGGCCGAACTGGGCACCGCCAAAGAAGCAGTCAATTCGTGGGTGATCGGTTTCTTTCCTTACAACCGGCCGCGTTACGCTTTTGCCATAACGATGGAACGCGGCCACCGGGAAAACACCATCGGCGGCGTCTTCATTATGCGTCAATTTTTTGACTGGCTGGCGGCCACCACACCGGAATATTTGCAAGATGTTTCTCAAGTTGACGCGACAGATTAAAAAAGATACGATGTTGAGTTAAATGGAGGAGGATAAACATTACTTGACTCAAGAGAGGTATGATCAACTGAAGGAGGAGTTGGAAGAATTGAAAACCGGCAAACGGCGGGAGATCGCCGACCGGCTGGAGTTCGCCAAGTCTCTGGGCGATTTGTCGGAAAACGCCGAGTACCACGCCGCGCGCGAAGAACAGGCGGAGACGGAGGACCGAATCAGCAAACTGGAAACGATTCTCAAGGTCTCGGAAATTATCGGCGAGCGCCGGTCGGTCACCATCGGTATCGGCTCAACTTTAACGATTCAAAAAAAGGACAGTCGGGAGGAAAACCGTTATCGCATCGTCGGGCCGGAGGAAGTGGATTTGGCCGCCGGCCGGATTTCCTATCTCTCGCCGCTCGGCGCCAGCCTGATGAACAAGCGAAAAGGGGAGGCGGTCACGGTCAAAACCCCTAAGGGCGAAATCACTTATCAAATAATCAAAGTTTCTTAATGGCTCAATTTTCAGACCTGCGAAACGAACGGTTGGCGAAAGCCGCTCAACTGCGGGCGCAGTCCATTGACCCTTATCCGATCGCCGTAACGGTTGACTACTCTTTAGCTCAAGTCAAAAAATCATTCATCAAATTGGAAAAACCACAACAGCCGCTAGCGTTGGCCGGTCGCGTGATCGGTTTACGCCGCCAGGGTCGTTTAATCTTCGCCGATCTTAATGACGGCACGGAGCGGTTGCAAATTTTAATCAAGCCGGAAGCCGCCGGAGAGGAGGCTTTAACTTCATTTGAAAATAGCGTTGATCGGGGCGACTTTGTGGCCGTCACCGGAACTTTGTTTTTGACTAAGACC
>DATECC010000047.1:0-3405 GCA_036516635.1 Minisyncoccota bacterium
CCCGTTCGCCGCTGTTGACATCCGGTCCGGCGATATATTTTTTAATCAAAAACGGTTTCAGCGCGCGAGCGAAACTTTGAACTTGGGCTTGTTTTAATTTGACATCGGCGCCGGACCAAACCATTCCCGCTTTCGCCCCGCCGAACGGCAATCCGGATAGAGCGTTTTTCCAAGTCATCGTCCGCGCCAGACGTTTGACTTCTTCCGTCGTGACCGTGGAGGTCATTCTGATTCCGCCTTTGCCCGGCCCCAGAACGGTGTTATCAATCACTAAAATTCCCTTCAGTCCCAACGCCGAATCGGCCACTTCAATCACATATTCCGGTTCAAAAAAAATTTTCATCGTTTCAGTATAGATTATTTTTGACTTTTTGTCGCAGCCGTTCCACGAAAGTATTGAAAAAATACAGATTGTGCAAAGTCAACAGCCGGCCGCCGGTCAGCTCGCGCGCCTGAATCAGGTGCGCCAGATAATTTAGACGATAAGTCCCGCAGACGGCGCAGAGACAACGGCGATCCAGCGGCTGTTTACTTTTCAAAAATTTCTTCTGCCGCAAATTCAGCCGGCCGGCGCTGGTGAAAGCCATGCCGTGCCGCGCGTAGTGCGTCGGCACGGTGCAGTCAAAAGTATCCACGCCCAATTCCACCGCCGTCTTAATGTCTTCCAGATAACCGAGGCCGAGCGCATGTCGCGGTTTGCGCTCGGGTAAAAATTCTAGGATCAACTTGATAATTTTCCGCATTTCTTTTTTATCCAACCCCAAATCGCCGCCGAGGCCGAAACCGGCGAAATCCAAACCGGCGATAAATTCGGCGCTGGCGGCGCGCAGATCCGGAAAGCGCGAACCCTGAACGATGCCGAACAAGGCCTGATCGGCGCGGCGATGGGTCTCCAGACAAATTTTCGCCCAGCGATGAGTTCGTTCCAACGATTCTTGAACATAAGCGGCGGTGGACAAGGGCGGCGTACATTCGTCAAAAGCGAAAATAATGTCGGCGCCTAGTTTCTCCTGAATTTTAATTGATTCTTTAGGGCCGATGAATTCCTCAGCGCCGTTCGGCTTTTTGAAAATGACGCCGTCGGGCCGAATTTTCAGACCGGTTGGCTGGCGTTGACGATCAACCTGGTCAGCGGTTGGACCGGGAAAGTATTTCACTACCTTCCCGATGCCTAAATCGCGGCCGAAACCGAGACTGAAAACTTGAAAGCCGCCGGAATCGGTCAGCAGCGGCCGCGGCCAATTCATAAACCGATGCAAACCGCCGGCTTGACCGACGATTTTTTCGCCCGGCCGTTCGTGCAAATGATAGGTGTTGCAGATTAACAGCTGTGATTTTACCGACGCGACTTCTTCGGCCGTCAAAGTTTTGACAACCGCCTGCGTCGCCACGGTGACCAACGCCGGCGTTTCCACCTCGCCGTGCGCCGTTTTCAAAAGTCCCAATCGCGCCTGGCTTTTAGTTGATTTTTTCAAAATCTTGAATTCCATAGCACCAAGTTTAAGTTAGGATTATACACGATTCTTTTCCCCCTTGTTCGCTTGACAGGTATAACACGATTATGTTAACATCCAAATCGGAAATTCGCTGAAACGGCTATGTTTCAAAGTTGATCTTTGGTATAAAACCGGCTAAATCAAAGCCAGAAAGAAAGTGTAAGATGGCTAAAATAGAGTGCCACCGGATGATCAATCCGAAATAAAACACTTCCCTGGTGTGCAATTGGCTTTGACTTGACCAACGAATATGAGTTCGGGAGGGCCTCTAAAACCTCTCACCTGTCCCCCGATGTGTGTCGGGGCTGATAAAGGCGAAAGCTAGAAACAGGAGAAATTGGTCTTTGGACTTAACCCTATTGGGAGGAAATGGATATGTCATTTGACCTCGCGTGCATTGGATTTGTAGCCGGAGTTCTTTTCTGGTTAAGCGGCTGTTTTATTTTTATCGTTGGTGATGAGATGTTCAATAGCGCTTGGCGAAGTGTTCACAAGAAGGACCCTAGCTCAAAATGGAATCTAATCTCCCCGAAACAGGCATTTATTATCTCTCCTCTTATGGGGCTATTGTTCGCGCTACTCTTCTCATTCATATCGAGTCTAATAAGATGAGTACGCCCCCAGAAAAACCACTATAATTTAATGGATTGAATTAGGGTGGTTTTTTTACAAGAAAAAATGTTATACTTAACACCGTCGAGATTTTAATTGGTAATTTTAACAAACTAAGATCAGCCTAAAAAACACAGAAAAATATGAATAAGATTATTTGGGTAATCGTGGCCGTAGTCGTCATCCTGCTCGGAATTTTAATTTTTAATCGTCCGGCTCAACCGTCGCGACCGGAACCAATACCGGTGGAACCGCCGGCGGCAGCGATACCGGAAATTGACAACGACCCCGCCACCGGAACGCAGGTATTTAGAACTCAAACCAAAACGGCGACCCGTTCATTCACCGTCATCGGCAGTAATTTTAAATTTTCACTGGCAGAAATTAAGGTGAAGCAGGGCGACACCGTCAAAATTATTTTCCAAAACCAAAGCGGCACTCATAATTGGCAGATGGACGAGTTTAAGGCCGCCACTAAAATCTTAAAAGCCGGCGAAACCGAGACGATTGAATTCGTCGCCGACCAAAAAGGGACTTTTGAGTATTATTGCGTCGTCGGCGAACATCGCCAAATGGGGATGAAGGGTAGATTAATCGTGGAGTAAACAGTTGCCAAGCGTAATTGTTGGAGTATCATCAGTAATCGGATAGCTCTTCGCAAAATTTCACCGGAAAGGAGGTGATGAATGATGGCGCCGAAGAAAAAACCCGAGGACAAGTTTGATTCACGATTGGTGCAAATGTTCAATAAGGATTTGTTGAACACGCTAACTTTACCGGAACTGGTCCTGCTTGAGTACTTTTACGGTTTCCGGGATAAGACCAGTCTGGACCGAAAGGTACCGCCGGCAGGTTCATCAGAAAGGACGGCGTTATGGGAGGGAGTTCAAAGGAAGTTGGTGAAAGGGCGCGGTGATGGCGGTGGAAGCTAAGACATTTCGTTGGACGAAAAGCTAGACCCCTCGATGTCCATCGGGGGGTCTTTTGCTTTTTGTTTAAATTTTTTTCTGGAGAAAAACTGGGCTAGGCCCCTATTGAGGCACCGCTTTTATCGCATACTTTGCACATTTTTTTATGGGCCAGGAGTTCGTAAATCGCCGCTAAACCGATTAAGACATAAATCACTTTAGCCACACTGCCACCGCCGATCCAGACACCGAGATCAGTATTCCAAATGCCGAATACCAACCAGTTTAGACCGCCGATAACGAGAAGAATAAAGGCGATTAAGTGTAATCCTTTCATTTTTATTGATATTACTACTAATAATTTTCCAACGAGCTCGTCTGCCGACAGA